>JBDRLK010000141.1:0-11783 GCA_043813155.1 Pseudomonadota bacterium
GCGCGCCCGCAGCGCCCGATGGAGGCGTAGCAGGGCTACATCGACGAGGGCGCGAGGACGTAAGCCGCGAGACGGCCGGCAGGCGCGCCCGCAGTAGTGAGTGGTCCCTTACTTGCGGGGCGCTGTACTAAGAGAAGGCGAGCAGAATCCACAGCAAGGAATCGATCCAAAGACGGATGATCTAATATTGTCGATGGACAGATTGTTTTTTATCCTCATGTTGTCCCTCCTTTCAATGCAGCTCTGCCTGAAAAAGGTTATAGTCTTAAAAACGGCAAAATCAACCCGGATTGGGGTCATAGACGATCAACGAAGTTTTGCCGCATGCAAACAATCATGCCTTGCCGGGCCGGTTGTTTCATGCGGGCGATGCAGTCATCCGGCGGGCGGGCCGCCCTTCTTGTAATGCGGGTCGATGTTGAAAAGCTCCGTGGTCAGCTCCGTCCACTCCCACGGGGGTCTCAGCGGATCGTCGAGCGCGTAGCCTGCGCGCGGGTTGATCCTCGTCGTCACGGTTTTTCCGTCCAGCGTGACGGACAGCTCCTCGACATACCCGTCCTCGCGGCCGAGCCCGCGGGAGTCGTTGTACGCCGGGGGGGGAGAAGTGGCGAGCCAGGCCCGTATGAGCCCGTCCAGCTCTTCTTTTTCGCCCGGCTCAAGGTCGAACCAGGAGGCTTTGGCCAGCAGCTTGGCGACCCCTTCGTCGTCGTGGGGCAGCATGGGATCGGGCCGGCTCGCGTACTCCAGGATCCTCCTTTTTTCTCCCTTGTCCATGTTCACCTCCACGGCCTTTACGGACGTGAACGTGAAGCCCGCGCCCGGGCTCACTCCGGTCCAGATCTTGTACCTGAGGTAGTATGCCGGGGTCTGCGGCTCGGACGGTTCGGGGTTCAGTGCCGCCGGTTTTTTTGCAGGCTCCTTGTCCTGCGGCGGTCTCGGACATCCCGCGGTCAGCAGCACGGTCAGCATGATGATGGTTGAAGGTTTCATCATTGACATGGCTCTTCTTTTTGGGCCTTCCCGGTCACGTTAAAGTACACACGCTCGACTCTCTCAAAAACACGCGGCCAGGTAAAGGAGGCCAGTTTTTCTTTCACGGGGGAGAGATCGAACGCGGGCCGCTTCAGCGCGGCGTCCATCTGCCGGCTCAGCGCGAGCCGCAGGTCATGTTCGAAAGGTTTTTCGTCTTCGGGAAAGGGCGAATCCAGGCCGTGCAGGCGCGGCGTCTGCACCAGGGTTATGCAATCGGCCTGCAGGTCCCCCAGGATGTCGATTGTTCCCGGAAGGTCGGTGGCAATGACCCTGCAGCCGCTTGCGAGCGCTTCCAGGACAACCAGGGGCAGCCCCTCGTAAAAGGACGGCAGGATGAAAATGTGCGCCTGCTTCATGATCGCCGCAAGCTCGGGCTGACCCACGGCGCCGTGCAGCTTCACGCGCTCTCCGGCCCTGCGCGCCAGGGCAAGGCATTCCTCCTTCTCCTCTCCGCTTCCCCCGCCCACCAGGTGAAGCCGCCACGGGGGGGAATCGATGCCGAGCAGCGCGCGAAGAAGCCAGGCCACGCCCTTGGCCCGGCTCAGCTTGCCCGCGTACACGAGCTGGACAGGATCGGCCGCCGGCCTGGGCTGCGGCGAAAACAGCCCGTCATCGAATCCCGCGCCGGTGACGAAAACCCTTTCCGGCGCAAGACCGTAGAGCCGCTCGATATCCTTTTTCTGCGACCGGCTCAGCGCCAGCACGGCGTCCAGCCGGCTGCAGCCGCCGAGAACCCTTTTTCGCAGGTGGCGGCAGTTTCGGAATTGTCGAAGATCGGAGCCGTGGCATGACGTGACAACAGGCAGGCCGGGAAAGAGGCGTTTTGCCAGCGAGCTCACGATCCAGAGGTGATGGCTGTGAACGAGGTCCGGATCGAACGCCTCCACGGCCTTCTGCAGCTTGAGCGCAAAAGCCTTTTCGTATTCAGTCAGCTCGTCGTCGGAGAGATCCTGAAAACGCCCGCTCGGGTACGGCATGACATCGCTCATGCCCACGATGGGAAACGAGATGTCGGGGCCGCTGAACCGCACATAAGAGCATTGATCCCCGGGAATGTGCTCGCACGCGGCCGGCAATTCCGCCTGGATCCCGGCGATCATGAAATTGCCGTGGTTTCTTTTCACGGCTTCCCTGAGCATGGCCTGGATGGTGATGCCGCTTCCCGTGGAGTCCGGCCTCTGGCTGAGAACATGCAGTATTCTGAGCTTTTTCCGTTTCATCCCCTGTTCCGGTTCCTGAACCTGTCCTCCCCGCCCAGGGGAAGGAAAACCCACTTCATCAGCAGGTTGTAGTAAACGCTCTGAACATGGTCGTACCACCATCTGCAGATTTTTCTTTTCAGGGCCATGGCTGCTTACGGTTTGCAAAACACCGACATGTAGTTATCGTCGCCGATTTGCGCCGTCTTGACAATCTGAAAGCCAAAAGGCGCTACAACGGCGTCGAGCTCTTCGGGCGAAAGCTTGACGTGCACGGGAGGGCCGGGCCTGCCCCCGGTCTTATTAAATTCAACCACGGCAAAGAGGCCGCCGGGCCTGATGACCCGCTTGATCTCCCGCAGCGACCCTTCGTGCGTTTTTTCCTCGACCAGGTCGTGAAGCACCGTGGCCATGAGGCAGATGTCGACGGCATCGTCATCCAGGGGAATCTTTTTCGTGATGTCGGCCACGTGGGTCCGGATGTTCGCAATCTTTCTTCGCGCGATTTGCGCGTCCAGGCTCTCGATTCCCTCCCTCCAGAGGTCCACGGCATGGATCAGGCCGCTGCCGCCCATGCGGCCGGCCGCGGCCAGCGTGTAATTGCCCGCGCCGCACGCCGCGTCCAGCAGGACCGAGCCTTTTATGGGACCGAGCTCGTTGAAAAACCTTTCCGCGTCAAGGAGGTCAAAGCTGCTCTTGCCGGCAGCAACGGGTTTGCCGTTCATGGAGCTCTCCTCTTCTGCTCCAGCTCTTCGAGACCGTACACCTGGCGGGGGGCAAGCAAATCCGGAAACCTGCCTGTGAGCGCGCGCCTGACCAGAAAGCAGAAGTGGCATTCGTCCACGTACTGCTCCTCGTGGTCCACGTCGAAGCGTTTTGCCAGCAGGGCAGGGCCCCCCTCGGCCAGCGGGCCGGCGATGGGGTGAGCTTTCACGTCATAGCCGCGGACCAGCGCGGACAACGGCTTCTTCCGCATGTTGCCCATGCTCAGGCCCTGGCAAAGGTGCACGTTGCCCTGCGGGTCAACGTGCACTCTCGAAGGCGATTCCAGGTCTTCATGGGGGCACTGTGCGAGCTCCCGCCAGGGCCGCAGGGGAAGCCCGGCGGAAAGTTTCTCAACGGCCCTTCCCTTGAACATGGCGCCGCCGCCGATCACGGGCCGGCCTTTTTCCTGTCCCGCGCCCGGCTCGGCCTCGACAAAGGGTTTTTGGATGCAGCTCGGGGACGTGGGGATTTGGAGCCTGCGCGCCGCCGCCAGGGCCAGCCTGGCCGGGCTGTCCTCTTCCCCGTCATTGTGGAACGCGTCGTCGCTCACGGTGAGGCAATCGATCCCGAGCTGCGCCAGGGGGCGGAGCCAGAGCTCCGCGTCCTCATCGGAAACGGCGCCGTACGCGTTGGTCACGATCCCGGTCTTGAACCCCATGTCGCGGCTGAGCCTGACCCCCTCGAGCAGGGACGGATAGTAGAGAAAGGGCTCGCCCCCTTCGAAATAGATCCACTCGATGCTGCCGATTTTTCTTGATTCCTCGAGCAGGCCGCGGACCTGCGGCAGTGTGAACGTGCCCTGCGCGGCCGGGCCCGAGTACAGGAAGCAGTGGTCGCACTCAAAGGTGCACTTGTACGTCAGGAGAATGTGGATTCCGGTCAGCATGGCGGCTCCTTTTTATTGTCGTATAACACCGGGGAGCGGGCATGACAACGAGGCCTTTATCATGTTCCGCCGGCCGCCCGCTTATCGTTGTTTCAATGCGGCCAGCACAAGCACCGTCAACCGGTGAAGTCTTTCAACATACGCCTTTGACTCGCCATCGAGCGCGGGCAGGACCCTTGCCAGGGCGTCACGGCAGCCCTTCAGGATAAACAGCCGCTCGGGGTCGAGGCGGCCGGAGCTTCCAATGAACGTGCTGATGCATCCTGCGGCGTGCGAGTCCACTGAAATAATATCCACGCCTTCGATCTCCCGTCCCAGGAAGCCGGCAGGCAGAGGCGCTGCCTGGTGCTCGCGCCAGAGCCGTTGAATCTTACTCATGGTTCAGCGGCCCTCCCTGATGGCTTTTTTCGCAATGCTGTCCACGAGCCCCGGCGCGATCAGCTTCATCCACTGCCCCGCCTTGCCGCGCGCGGTCATGACGAGCTCGCGCTTGCGGAGGCCGACGGCCCGCAGGGTCAGCCGCGCGCACGTCCCGGCCGTCATGACCTCGGACTCGCGCACCGGGCTTTCCCCCAGCGGCCGGCCGTCCGCGCCTGAAGCGCGTTTGCGAACTTCCGTGGACACGAACCCGGGGTAGATCATGGTCACTGTGACGCCATCCTCGGCCAGCTCGATGCGCAGCGTGTCGAAAAAGCCGGCCATGGCGTGCTTGCTCGCCGCGTACCCGCTTCGCGTGGGCACGCCGGTCCTGCCCGCAAGGCTGGAGACGCCCACGAGCCGGCCTTTGCTCTTCTTCAGAAAGGGGAGGGCGAAATGCGTGCAGTACACGCTTCCGAAGTAGTTTACCTGCATGATCTTCTCGAGCACGTCCAGGTCCCGCAGCTCGTCGAACCTGGCCCACATGGTTATGCCCGCGTTGTTGACCAGCGTGTCGATTCGACCGTACTCGGCGGCGGTCTTTTCGATCAGGTTTTTGCATTGGGCTCTGTCGGCCACGTCGGTTGGAATCGCCAGGGCTTGGGCGCCGGCGCGCTCGCGGCACGCCGCGGCGACCTGCCCGAGCTTTTCAGCGTCTCGCGCCGCCAGGGAGAGCCAGGCGCCCCGGTCGGCCAGCTGAAGCGCGAGCTCCCGCCCGATTCCGGCCGAGGCGCCGGTGACGATGACTGCGTTTTCTTTGAAAGGTGAGCTGCTCATGTTCTGACACTCTTGTTGTTCGCGTTATACGACGAACGGTACAAGCGCTTTTGTCCTCTTCATGTAATCGGTGTAGGAGCTGCCGAAAGCAGACTTCAGCGCTGCTTCCTCAATGCGAATGCGAAACAGAATCGCTGCCAGGGCAAAGCCAAACAGGCTGATGACGGCGATCCAGTTTTCAAACGTGAGCCCCCATCCAAGCAGGGTAATGAGAAGCCCGGCATACGCAGGATGACGAATGGTCCTGTACGGACCCTGTGTCACGATTTTCTGATCCTCGGACACTTCGATGTTCGCTGTGAATGAACGGCCCAGGGTGACGATGGCAGCGGACCGCAGCACAATGCCGCCGAGAATCAGGGGCAGGGCCAGGCAGGCAATGAAACGTGTTTCAAGCCCGATGGGAGCGATCCTGAATAGAAAAGCCAGCACCCCGACCGTGAGGCCCGCGGCAACAGCGAGCCGGAATATTTTGAGCGATCGGCGGTCGACGACGCGCCGGATTTTTTTGTCCTTTCCGTACGTTCGCATGAAATACGCGTCGCTCACAGGCAACAATGAAAGGGCGACGAAATAGACCAGGAAAAGCAGCCAGTTTTGTTGCATCGCTTCAAGCATTAAACCGTCCGGGAACGCAATTACTCATTAACACTAACAGGCCGGCGCTGCCAGAGGATTGGTTAAATTTTTGTGTTCCATTGCATTCATCGGCCGGTGCCTTAGAATGAGAGTATCGTATGAGCGAGGCGGCAACAGCGGGCGGCAAAACACCCTCCAGGGCGCAGGAATACAAGGACCTCATCCTGACCGCGCCCTACGAGATCTGCATCGAGCGCGCGCGCTACGTTACCCGGGCTTTTCGGGAAACCGAGGGCATGCACCCCTCGATCCGGGCTGCCCGGGCTTTTGAGAAGACAGCCACCTGCATGAGCATCTCCATCATCGGCTGCGAGGGGCTCGTGGGCAACCGCACGAGCAAGCTCGTGGGCACGCCCCTGCCCGTGGAGCGCGGCGACGTCAACGCCCTGATCCGGCTGGAGCTGGACGCGCTTCTCAATCGAAAGCGCCAGCCGTACCACATCGACCCTGCGGACAGAAAGGAGCTTTTCAAGGACATCCTGCCGTACTGGGAGGAGCGCAGCGTGCGGGCTGTCAGGAAGAAGCTCTGGGTCGAAAGCGGCCGGCACATCAAGCTCGGTCTCGGCCCCAGGTCCATGGTCGAGCGCTGGCAAGGGCTCGACATGAAGGGGATCGTGGCAATGGGCAGGACGCCGGGGGCAAAGCCCTGGAAGGCCCTGAAGATGCTGGAAGAGGTTTTATACAATAACCCGGGCCTTGTGATGAACGTGTTCGACGTGCAGGGGCACATGATACTGGGCAGCCGCAACGTGCTGCCGGGCGGGTTTGCCGCAATCGAGGAAAAGGCCAGGGCCAGGCTGGCCCGATGCGACAGGGAGGGGGACGAGGACGGCCGGGCGTTTTGCGAGGGCGCGCTGATCAGCATCGACGCGATCCGGAGTTTTGCCCGGCGCTATGCCGACCTGGCGCGTGACGAGGCCCGCAGGGCGCAGGGCGGGGACAGGAAAGAGGAGCTTCTTGCCATTGCCGGCCGATGCGATCGCGTGCCGTACCACCCGCCCAGGGATTTCAGGGAGGCTGTGCAAGCCCTGTGGCTCATCCAGGCGGGCGCCGTGCTTGCTTACGGCATGACCGGTATTTTCGCCATCGGCCGGCCGGACCAGTACCTCTACCCGTACTACAGGCGGGACATTGACGGCGGCAGGATCACGAGGGAGCAGGCGCTGGAGCTTGTTTCGGAGCTCCTGGTCAAGCTCAGCAGCGGTTTGATCATGCTTCCCACGGTGGGCAAGAACTCGGGAAGCGAGCTGGGCGCCGACAGCATGGCCGTGACCGTGGGCGGCGTGGGCCCCGACGGCGAGGACGCGACCAACGACCTGTCCTTCCTGTTTCTGGACGCCGTGGCCCGCATGAAGGCGCTGGGCAACACGTTTTCGATTCGGGTCAGCAAAGAATCGCCGCAGGCGTGGCTGGACAAAGCAGCGCAGGTCTATCAGGTCACCTCGGGCCCGGCCCTGTTCAACGACGAGGTGGTGATCGAGGCGTTGCAGGGCGCAGGAACAGGGCTGGAGCACGCGCGCGACTACGGCGTCATCGGGTGCGTGGAGCCCACCTCGGACGGCAACACCTTCGGCTGCACGTCCGGCAACGACATCTCCCTCGTCGGGGCCCTGGAAATGACGCTGCTTTCCGGCAGGCTGCGCGTCATGGGCCGCCGCGTGGGTCCTGACACGGGCGACCCGCGAAGTTTTATTGCGTTCGAGCAGCTCATGGACGCGTACAGGAAACAGGTGCGGTTCATGGTCGACAACGTGGCGGCTGCGGTCGATCAGAAGGACCGGGTTTACGCCGAGGGCTTTCACAACCCCTACGTGTCCGTGACACTCCACGGCTGCCTGGACAGCGCCACGGACATGACGCGGGGAGGCGCCAGGTACAACTTCAGCTCCATCTCGGCCCGCGGCCTTGGAACAGCCGCCGATTCCCTGGCCGCCGTCAAGACCGCAGTCTTTGATCGCGGGAAGTTTTCCATGGATCAGCTGCTGCGGGCCCTTGACCGCAATTTCAGCGGCCATGAGAAGATGCGCCGGTACCTGCGGCGAAAGACGCCCAAATACGGGAGTGATGACGAGCAGGCGGACGAAATCGCAAAAGAGGTGGCCGGGTTTTTCTGCCGCGACGTGGCAGGGCGGACCGGGCAGAGGGGAGGCCCGTTCCGGCCGGGGTTTTTCTCCTACGGCATGCACGTCGTGGAAGGGGCCCTTCTGGGCGCCACGCCGGACGGCAGGCTGGCAGGCGAGCCTATTTCCAACAGCCTGTCGCCGTCCAACGGGACCGAGCGCAGCGGTCCCACGGGCGTGATGAATTCCCTGTCCAGGATCGACCACACGTTGATCTCCAACGGCTGCGCCCTCAACATCAGGCTGCTTCCATCTCTCCTCGGCACGCCGGAGAAGAGGAGCAAGTTTTGCGCCATGGTCCGCGCCTACTTTGACAGGGGCGGCATGGAGGTCCAGTTCAACGTGGTGGACAATGCAACGCTCCGCGACGCCCAGCTCCACCCCGAGCGCTATCGCGACCTGGTGGTGCGCGTGTCAGGCTATTCCGCGTTCTTTACCGACCTCGGCCCGGCGATCCAGAACGAGATCATATCGAGGACGGTCTTCGGGGAGCAGGTGGCTGGCGGCTTTCCTCGCTGAAAAGAATCTTCGCCATACTTTCTTTCCGGTCAGCGCCACGCGGCGCCGCAATGCACGCAGCCGGCGTCATGAACACAGATAATTTCGCCGCACTTCGCGCATGCACGTCGCTGCTTTTCCAGTTTTACAAAATGCCTGATCCCGGACTTTTTTATGATCCCCAGGTTTTCGAGCATGCTCATGCCGTACTTGGTGCTGTAGCGCTTGTCCAGTTGCTTCATTCTCGCGCAGGGATATTTTTCGCACTTGAAGCAGTATGTTGACTTCGATTTCGCCAGTATCTTGCAATTTTTAATGATGCAGCGCGAGGCGGAATTTGTCTTGTCCCCGCCCACCCCAAGGCAACCGGGGCATGTGTTCTTTTCCCTGATAAAAGCAATGCAGAGCCTGCAGTTCATGCCACAGGGGGCGATGAGCGTGGATTTCATCGGCCCCGCGGATTTCCTTAATTTTGTCTTTCCGGGCATTTTCAATCCTCACGGTAACGTTATCAATCAGCCTGCTGCTTTTGTCCTGTGCTCTGCAATGAGCTCTCCGGGGATCATCCTGATGGCCAGCCATACCATGAACGGCACAATAACCGCATCGTCAAGATGACCGACAACCGGAATGAAATCCGGAATCAGATCGATCGGCGAGGCAGCATAGGCCAAGGCTCCGCCAAGCAGCCACCGCGCGGCCCGGGGGCACCGGGGGTCTGCCAGGATCGCGCGATAAACCTTGATTTCGGTTCGGAACCTTTGTGCAAGACTTTTCAATCGTTTTTTCATCCGCTCACATGTCCGGTAGCAGGCCGAGGCCCCATGCATTGGCCTCTCATGTTTTGAACATCCAGTATTGCGCTCATGGTTAGAGACCTTTATGCAAAAGGTATAACATATCTCGCGGGGAGAAACAGTTGAAACTTTGAATTATTCAGGGCTGTTACGGTGATTCAGGTCAGTCGCCGTAGCTGAAGGCGTTCAGGATGGCGCCGAGGTTTTTCTTTTTTCCCTCGGCAAAGGCTTTTGAGGCGGTGTGGTGGATGCCGGAGGCGTTTTTGCCGGCCGCGATGGCCTTGAGGATGCCGCCCACGGTCCAGGCGCCGGGGTAGGTGAGCTGCTTGTTGAGCATGAGGATGTGGGCGTTCGGGCTCGTTATGGCCGGCTTGATGAGCGCGTCGCCAAGGCAGGAGAGCGCGAACACGCCCTTGTGCAGCTTTGATTCGCCGGCCGCCTGTTTGACGATCTTTTTCGCGTCCGCGGCCGTGATGTCCAGGAAGTAGTTGTGGCCGATGTAGCCCACGAGGTGGCTCGCGCCTCCGTAGGAAAGCGTGAGATCGTCGCCGAGTTTTTGAGTCGTTTCCCCGTCCCCGTGCACGGCCTTGAGGAAATCGATCGTGGCCCGGCGGATCTTCACGCCCCTGTAGCCCAGGCCCACGATGAAAACGTCGAACTTTGCGCTCACGCCTTTTTCCTCGAGATTTTTGCCCGGCTTGAATGTTCGCTTCCATATTGCCTTCACGGCCAGGTTCTCGTTCGGGGTTTCTTCGTATAGGACATTTTTCCAGCCCTCTTTCGCAAGATACCCTTTCAGGCCGCCGCCCGAACCCCAGTAGAGGTTTGAGCCCGGTTTTTCGCCGTTGCAGATTTTCGGGTTTTTCACTTTCACGATGCCCTGGAAGTCATTGTCGCAAAGGGCCACGTGCGCCGTCAGGACCAGCGGCCTGCCCTCGCCAAGGTCATGGGCAATGCGTCCGTAGAGATCATCGATGTTTTTTTTCGGTTTTTGGGCCCGGCCGGGGAGGGCGGCGCACGCAAGGGTCAGCAGGAGAGCGGCCGCGGGCAATGAATATTGATTTTCCATGCCGTGCTTTAGACGAATGAAAGAGCCGGAACATTTGATGCTCTTTGCGCAGGGACATATTGTGCAAATGCCCTGGCGTGCTATATAGGGAGAAATGGCAAAGGATGAGGAGCACATCAAGGTCCCGGTCGACAGCGAGGAGGCGCTGGAGGAGGTTCGGCGAAGGTACGGCGACAAGGTTCTCGCCAACGCTCTGAAACCGGCGCACTACGGGGAGATCGACAGCCCGGACGGGTACGCGAAAATTTCGGAGCACTGCGGGGACACGATCGAGGTTTTCCTCAAAGTCCGGGGCGGCAAGGTGCTGGACGCCGGTTTTGTAACGGACGGGTGCATGACAACGGTCGCGGCCTTGAACGCCGCCCTGAACGTGGTCAAGGGCAAGGACCTGAAGCAGGCGCGTTGGATCACGCGGGAAGAAGTTCTGGAAGAGCTCGGCGGGCTGCCGCGGGAAGACGAGCACTGCGCGGGCCTGGCCGCCTCGACGGTCAGGGCCGCGGCCATCGATTGTGAAAAAATGCAGAGCGAGCCCTGGAAAAAGGCGTACAGGAAGTTGTAGCCGCGGCAGCGAACAAGACATGAGCTTCAAGATAACAACGCTGTGCGAAAACACGGTCCCGATCAGCGCCGGGCTGATCGGCGAGCACGGGATATCCTTCACCATCGAGCATGACGGCGCAGCGGTTCTGTTCGACACGGGGCAGGGCATGGGCCTTTTAGACAACGCTGTAAGGCTGGGCAAGGACCTTTCGGCCGTCGACGTCGTCATCCTCAGCCACGGCCACTACGACCACACGGGCGGGCTGCCGGCGGTGTTCGCCAAAAGCCCGGGCGTGAAGCTGGTCGCCCATCCCGACATCTTCCAGGAAAAGATGGGGGTCCTTCCGGGCAAAGAGCCGAAAGCCATCGGCCTGCCGCTGAAGAGGACGACAATCGAGAAAAACGCGGACCTCATCCTGACGACCGGGCCCTGGTCCCTTTCGGACAGGATCATGACAACGGGCGAGGTCCCGATGAAAGCGCAGTTCGAGAAGATCGACGCGGGACTTTTCGTGCGCAGCAACGGGGAGCTCATGCCAGACGAGATGCGCGACGACCTGTCGCTCATCCTGAAAACGGAGGCAGGCGTTGTCGTTGTTCTTGGCTGCTGCCACCGCGGCGTAGTGAACACCATGACGCGCGCAAAAGAGCTGACAGGCGAGGACAGGGTGCACGCCCTGATCGGGGGCATGCATCTCGAGAGGGCTTCGCCGGAGCAGCTCGAGGCGACCATGAGCGCGCTGGATCAGGGCGGCGTGGAAATAATCGCGGTTTCCCACTGCACGGGCCTGGAAGCGGCCGCGAAAATGCGCGCGGCCCTGGGTCCGAGGGTCACGTTCAACAGGGTGGGGAGCGTTTTTGAGTTTTAGGGTGCGGCCGCAGTAGAAAGTGGTCCCTGATTTGCGGGGCGCTGTACTTAGTACAGCTCCCCGCAAGTTCGGGACCAGCCTTGTAGCGAGGGCGTGCATGTGGAGCCGGATCGCGAGCGCGCCCGCAGCGCCCGAGGGAGGAGTAGCAGGGCTACATCGACGAGGGCGCGAGGAC
>JBDRLK010000142.1:0-13328 GCA_043813155.1 Pseudomonadota bacterium
CGCGGAAGACTGCATGGCGGGAGAGTGCTGCAACGCGCTGACCCGCCGGTGCGAGCCGTGCTGCGCCGTGGACGCCGAGTGCCCCGGCCGGCTGTGCTGCGGTGGAACATGCTCGGATGTGGAGTGCTGCGACAGCTTGGACTGCACGAGCGGCCTGTGCTGCAACGCGGGATTTTGCGGCGAGTGCGCATGCCGCAGCAACGCGGATTGCCTTGCAGGCCAGTGCTGCGACCGGGTGACGGGTGAGTGTGGAACCTGCCCCTGCGAGAGCAATGCTGATTGCAGGGAGGGCGAGGTCTGTTGCGGTTGAGAACGCGGCCGGGGGATGACAAAACAAGATGACAGGGAGGAAAAAAATGGCTGAACGGCAAATCAGATGGTGGAGCTTTCAGTGTCTTGCGCTGATGGTTGCCGCCGCGCTGCTTTCAGTCCTGCCGGGGTGCGGCGGCGGGAACGGGGGAGAGGGCACAGACGCTTCCATCGACTCAGACGCAGAAGACGCAGGAGACGATGGTGACGCTGCCGTGGATTTGGATGCGGATCAGGAACCCCCGCCCGGCGGCACGGGCACGCCCTGCGAGCGCAACTCCGATTGCCCGGACGGCGTCTGCTACCCGGTCCCGGGCACGTCCGATGCGGTGTGCACAACGCACTGCGACGATGAGTCGGACTGCGTGGCAGGCTGGACCTGCGGCCCCATGGGAGGCGTGGAAGGGGACATCTGCCAGTGCCCGGGCCGCGGGGAAGAGACGTGCGACGGCATGGACGAGGACTGCGACGGGTACGTGGACGAGGGCGGCGCCGGTGCGCTGGGGTGCCTGGAAACGTATGAATGCCTGGACGGCCTTTGCCGCTGTCCTGCTGCGACAACCGAGTGCGAGACACGATGCGTCGACACAGCGACCGACTCGGAAAACTGCGGGTCATGCGCAAACGCCTGTGATGACGTACTCGAGGGCTCGATCTGCGTTTCAGGGGTGTGCTCATGCCCCCTGCCGCGAACCCTGTGCAGCGGCGTCTGCGTCGATACCGCGACCGATTCGGAAAACTGCGGGTCATGCGCAAACGCCTGTGATGACGTGCTCGAGGGCTCGAGCTGCGTTTCAGGCGAGTGCTCATGTCCCCTGCCGCGAACCATCTGCAGCGGCGTCTGCGTCGACACAGCGACGGAAGAGAGCGACTGCGGAGGCTGCGGGATTGAATGCGATGGCCTGTGTTTCTCAGGCGAGTGTTTTACCGTGGCACAAATTTCCGCAGGTTCCAGGTACGCATGCGCGGTCAAGACAGACGGCACGGCCTGGTGTTGGGGAGCGAACGGCAGCGGCCAGTTCGGCGACGGGACCACAACGGGCCGGCTTACGCCCGTCCAGGTGTCTGGATTGATCGATGTGCTTGCCATTGCCGCTGATGATTCGTACACATGCGCGGTCACCATAGACGGCACGGCCTGGTGCTGGGGAAGGAACAGTGATGGACAGCTCGGCGACGGGACCACAACGGACCGGCTTACGCCCGTCCAGGTGTCTGGATTGACAGAGGTGCTTAACATTTCCTCTTTTGGTGGGCACACATGCGCAGTCAAGACAGACGGCACGGCCTGGTGTTGGGGATGGAACGAGTATGGTCAGCTCGGCGACGGGACAACAACGGACCGGCTTACGCCCGTCCAGGTGTCTGGATTGACCGAAGTGCTTACCATTTCCGCTGGTGATGCGTACACATGCGCGGTCAAGACAGACGGCACGGCCTGGTGCTGGGGACATAATGGTGGTGGTCAGCTCGGCGACGGGACGCAGACGAGCCGCAACAGCCCGGTGCAGGCCGGCGCGGACGCCGACTGGGCGGCCGTTTCCGGGGGATTCGTCCACACGTGCGCGGTCAAGACAGACGGCACGGCCTGGTGTTGGGGAGCGAACGATGAAGGTCAACTCGGCGACGGGACCACAACGCGCCGGCTTACGCCCGTCCAGGTATCAGGAATGACCGATGTGATTGCCATTTCCACTGGTGATGACAATGTCTACCATCACACCTGCGCGGTCAAGACAGACGGCACGGCCTGGTGTTGGGGAGCGAACGATGTCGGTCAACTCGGCGACGGGACCACAACGCGCCGGCTTACGCCAGTCCAGGTATCAGGATTAACAGGCGCGGATAATATTTCGGCGGGAGATCGTTTTACGTGCGCAGTCGATACGGACGACTTCACGGCCTGGTGTTGGGGGCTGAACAATGACGGTCAGCTGGGCGACGGGACCACAACGATACAGCATACGCCCGTCCAGGTCGCATGGTGAGTTGCCGGTGAGTTTCGACAGAATGCATTACCGGCCGTGACGGAGGCATCGGGGCCCATCCTTGGGATGCAGGCCCTGCGCCACGGTTGACGATCATGGGCGGTTTCGGCGTCGCTGCAAGGAGTTGGAGTACGACAATACGGACGGCACGGTCGAGGTCCTGTTCAACCGCGTCGGGCTCTGCGAGCAGGGGCGCGTCCATGAACCATTATCCCGAAAGCCGGATTGTGCTCGCGGGATGAGCTCGACGGGCTTGTCGATGACCCGGAGAGGACCGTCACCGACCCGGCAACTGTTCACGTGTCATTGATTGCCATTCAGGTGCGGGGAAGAAAGTAGCTGCGGGCCCTTGGCCCGCCGGGACGCCCTGGGATCGCAGCACAATATCCTTCCGCCTTATTCCGGGCATATGTACAATTATTATTCTTGGTACAGCGCCCCGCAAGTTCGGGACCAGCCTTGTAGCGAGGTCGCGTATGTGGAGCCGGATCGCGAGCGCGCCCGCAGCGCCCGAGGCAGGCGTAGCAGGGCTACACCGACGAGGGCGCGAGGACGTAAGCCGCGATGCGGCCCACAGGCGCGACCGCAGTAGAGCGGTGGTCCCTAACTTGCGGGGCGCTGTACTTAGTACAGCGGCGTCGTGGGGTCGGCAAACTGCATGAACACGCAGAATTGAAAGTAGTCCGTGGTCACGCCGCCGCTGTGGCTGTCGTCCAGCAGGTACTGTCCTGTTTCAAAGGGTGAGTCATCACCCACCAGCCTGAACAGGGTGACCGGGGAGTCGGTGGCCATGTCCAGGGGCATGGAAATGGAGGAATCGTCGGAAAAAAAGGCCGTGTCGTACGGGTACGTGGTCATGGCCGTGCTGTTGTCGTAGAACGTCGCGATGGACAGGACTTTTCCGGCCACGGGCAGCCCCCCCCCATCCATGAGCGAGGCAACCCAGACAACGTCCCAGTACGCTCTTCGATAAACATGCGCGCGTCCCCATTGGCCGAAATATTTTTCCTGCGGCCGGTTCTGATAGATGTCCTTGAAATTCTCGTAGATGCGCCTGTCCCGCTCGCTCGCCCACTCGCCTTCGTCCGATATTGCATCGCACTCGTACCTGTTGACCAGGTTGCGGGCCACGAACCGGAAATCGAAGTAATTCTGCCCGAGATACGCCTCGTACGCGCCCGCATGGGCCTCGATGTCCGCTTGGAGGCTGCTCGAAAACGTGCGCAGGGTATAATAGTCATAAAGGCCGCTTTCATTGATGCGGCGCAGCTCGGCGATCATCGGGGCGATGGATTCCGGGGGGTCGCCCTCCGGCAGAAGATCGTGCAGCCGCCACCCGCCGACCGCGA
The DNA here is from genome assembly GCA_043813155.1 of Pseudomonadota bacterium. Classification (GTDB taxonomy): domain Bacteria; phylum Myxococcota_A; class Polyangia; order DRWM01; family DRWM01; genus JBDRLK01. The sequence goes on from JBDRLK010000142.1 coordinate 3,647, forward strand.
AAACCTGTTCGATGTCTATGCCGATAAGAACGATCTTCCCGTCTTCCGGCAGGGTCCGGTTAAACGCATAAACCTCTTTCCAGAATTCGAACTCCTCGTGAGACCATGCATAGGCGCCCTCGAGCTCTGCATAGATGTCGCCGAGCAGCTGCTCGTCGCCTGTTTCCAGGTACTCGCCCAGGTATTGCACGAAGCCGTAGCCGAGCTCCACGAGGCAGGAGCGAACGCCCCTTGACACGAAATATTTCAGGAACTTGAGCCTGAGATCGTAATTCTGCTTCATGCCGTGGATCTCGGCCGAGAAGAAGACCTCGTTATCGTCAACGTACGGGTCGAGCAAGGCGAGGTCCGAGAAATCGTCGGTGACCGTCAGGTCCAGGCTGCTCGCGTTGGCGGCCAGGTAGTCGACCTGCGCGATTCCAGTGCCGCTGTCCTTCTCTTCGCAGGACGGCTGGAAAAAAGCCGTGAGCGCAATGAAGGCGATGATGCGAATCCGGTCCATTGACTTTTACTATAGCCCTGTTTGCAGGATATTTCAAACATGGTAGGCGACTCTCCTCACTGCCGGGAGCAGGGGAGAAAAGTGTAGTGGGGCCCCTGACGGCCGCCCCAGCGGGGCTGTAACCCCACACAAAAACGAAGGGGGGGGAACCGCAGGAACCCGGAGGTCCAGGATCATCCCCTCCTTGAATCGCGGGTCGCGGCTCGCCAGGGGGAGCAGGGCCCGGGCGAATTCGTCGGCGGTCTGGAAACGCATGGCGATGTCAACGGTCAGCGCCAGCGCGACAATCGCGTTGACCTCGTCGGGAAGGCCTGGAACGATCTTATTGAGCGGCCTGTACCTGCCCTTTGTCACGTCGGCGATAACGGAAAGGGGGTTGTCTCCGGCGAACGCTTCACAGCCCGAGAGCATCTCGTACAGCAGCGCTCCCACGGCAAAAAGATCCGAGCGCTGGTCAAGCTTTTTTACCCCCTGAGCCTGCTCCGGCGACATGAACTGCGGCGTGCCGAAGATAAACCCTTCCTCGGTGAGCCGCTCTCCGGGTTTCGTCTCGTCAAGGAGGCTCGAAACACCGAAATCCATGATCTTGAGCCTGTCGCGGCCGCCTTCCTTGACAATGTAAATATTTTCCGGCTTCAGGTCCCTGTGAATGATTCCCTTGGCGTGAACCGCGGCAAGGGCCCGAAGAATCTCCAGCGTCACGGTCACGGCCGCGATAACGGGCAGCCGGCCCATGGTCCTCGTGAGCCTGGCAAGGTCCACGCCGGACAGGTGCTCCATGACGATGTAGGGCAGGCCTTCGGGCGTCCTGCCCATGTCCGTAACCTCCACGAGGCCTGGGTGCCCCACCCTGGAAAACACGCGGGCCTCGTTGTAGAAGCGCGTCAGGCTGCCGCGGTCGTGCGCCACGCCGGGCTTGAGAAACTTGATGGCAAGCCTTCTTCCGATAAGCCTGTGCATCGCTTCGTAGACAACCCCCATGCCGCCCACGCCCAGGGTGCCTTTCAGCTGATACTTCTGATCGATCACGGTCCCTGAAAGCTTGTGAATTTCCTCAAGGAAGGTTCCGGTTTTCGGGCACTTGCTCGCGGAATGCGGGTGAAGGTCCTGGCAGAAGGGGCAGTTGAAGTACTCGCTTCGTGCAATCGAAAAGAGATCGCCCGTGAACCTGTCCCGCTCGCTGAGGCGAAACCCCTTTCGCGTCGGAACGTCCGGAGTTGCCAGCGCCGTGCAGGCCTCGCCGATCTTCTTTCGCGAATCAATGAAGGCGTCCACGATTTCAGGATCAAACTGCTTTGCGGCGCTCGTGCGGATGATTTCCACGGCCACCTCAAAGGGGTAGGGCTCCTTGAACGGGCGCCGGGTCGTCAGCGCGTCAAAGACATCCGCCACCGATAGAATGCGCGCGCTGAGCGGAATGGCCGAGCCCTGCAGGCCGCGCGGATAGCCCGACCCGTCGAAACGCTCGTGATGCGACTCGGCCATTTGAGCCGCTATCTCGAGCAGCGGAATCCCTGACTCGCGAAGCAGCCCCCTGCCCAGCCCGGTGTGCTTCCTGAGGATTTCTATCTCCTGATCGCACAGGGCGCCTTCCTTCTTCAGGATGGCCTCGGGAACATCCACCATGCCCACGTCGTGAAACAGGGACGCGTACGAAAGCAGGCTGACCCTGGACACGGGCCAGCCCAGGACCCCGGCCAGGATGTCCACGTAGGCCGCGATTCGCCGAAGGTGCTCGACGATCCCCTCTTCCCTGTACTGGAACCCCGCGGCCAGGTGAACGAGCATCTCGAGGTACCCGCCTGCGGGGTCGCCTCCGCCGTGCGCGTCTGGCGCGAAGAGCGATGCCAGAAGATGGGAAACCTTGTCCGTGTTACCCGGTCTTTTCATTTCTCCGAAACCCGGCACGCCGGGGGCGTGCGGCTACAGGTCCTTGTACATGCCTTCAATTTCATCGGCGTACTTTTCCAGGATCACGCGCCGTTTTCGCTTCTGCGTGGGCGTCAGCTCACCCGTGGCCTCGCTGAACGTGTGACGCATGATGACGTATTTCTTGATCCTCTCGTATTTGGCAAGCCTCTCGTTCACGAGGGCCACGCGCTCCTCGATCAGCTCCTTTACCGCCGGGTGCCTTGCCAGCTCCCCGTCGCTGTCCGGGGCCGAGCCCTCCTTTTCCTCGAGCCAGGCCCTGACATTCTGGAACTCCGGCACGATCAGGGCGGAGATAAACTTCCTGCCGTCGCCGACGGCGCAGGCCATCTCGATGTAGGGATCGGTGTTGAACTCGTTTTCAATGGGCTGCGGCGGGATGTTCTTGCCCCCGGACGTGATGAGAAGCTCCTTTTTCCTGTCCGTTATCTTCAAATACCCGTCTTCGTCGATTTCACCGATGTCGCCCGTGGCGAACCACCCGTCGTCCGACAGGACCTCGGCGGTTGCCTCGGGATTATTGTAATAGCCCTTCATGATCTGCGGCGCCCTGATCAGGATCTCGCCGTCATCGGCGATTTTGACCTCCACGTTGGAGCATGGCCTGCCCACGGTGCCGATCCTGTTGTGGCGCGGCGTGCTGGAGAAGACAATGGGCGCCGTCTCCGTCAGGCCGTAGCCCTGGAACAGGTGGATGTCCATGGCGCCGAAAAGGTCGATGAGCTTTGCGTCTATCGGCCCGCCGCCCGTAAAGCAGTATTTGAGCCTGTCCAGGCCGATCTCGGTCTTGACCCGCCTGAAGAGCCTGCCCGCTATTTTCAGCTTCATGCGCATGGAAAAGGGGATGGGTTTGCGCTGTTTGCGGAGCGACGCGGCCTCCTTGCCCTTTTCGATGGCCCAGGCAAAGAGCTTTCGGACCGCCGGCGGCCGGGCGGCCAGGACCTGGCCTATCCTGATGTAAAGCTTCTCCCAGAGGCGCGGAACCGACGACATGACCGTCGGCCGGCAGTCCTTCAGGTTCTTTCTCATCTCCTCTGTCTCGATGCTGTCGGCCACGAAAAGCGTCCCCCCCACGTTGGCCGACGCCAGCAGGTCCGAGGAAAACCCGAAGCTGTGGCACATGGGAAGGTGGGCGAGAAAAACTTCGCCGTCCTGGAAATCAAACTCGGGCAGCACAACCGTCTGGGCAACAAAATTGCGGTGCGTGAGCATCACGCCCTTGGGGCGGCCCGTGGTGCCCGACGTGTAGATGATCGATGCCATGTCCTCTTCCATCACCTCGCCAAGGCGCGCGGCAACATCATCATCCGCGAACCTGCCGCCTTGCCCCTTTTCGACGACCTCGTCGAAGCTCATGATGAAAGCGTCGTGCTTTTCGGGCAGCGGGTCCATGAGGATGATCTTTCGCAGCGCGTCCAGCCCGTCTTTCACGGCCAGCACTTTTTCGGCGTGCTCCATGCTTCCGCACACAACGAATGCTGCCCCCGAGTCGCCCAGAATCCACTCCACGTCCTTGCCCTTGCTCGTCGGGTAGATGGGAACGTGCACCCCGCGCGACAAGATGGCGGCCATGCACGCGTAGATCCAGCGCGGCCGGTTCGGGCCCATGACGCCGAGCCGATCGAAGGCCTCGAAGCCCATCTCCCACAGGCCCTTCATGAAATCCCAGATAATCCGCCTGGCCCGGCCGAGTGTGACATGGTGCAGCCGGCCGGGCGTCTTTTTTCCCGTGTCGTCAAACCTGGAGATGAGGTAGGGCTGGCCGGGGTGCTCTTCGTATCGCTTCAGGGCAATGGCGGCAATGGTCTGCTCTTCATGCTTTGCGGTTGCCAATAGTCGTACCTCGATCGTTGCGCGGTCGAGAAAAGATTATAGCCGCCCGTGAGAATATTTTCAATGCGTGGGCGTCGGTGGGGTGTATGCACGATGCCGGGGGATCGAAGGGGCCGGGCCTTGAATCTTGAATTTTTCGGGGTTTTTCTATGAAATTATTTCATAGAAATAATGGATGAAATTCAAGATTCAAGGCCCGGCCCCCGTACTCCCCCCGGAATCGTGAATGCACCCGTATAATTGCAAAGTTGCGTTTACAATTGCGGTTTTTTGCTGTAGTGACAAGTGTCCAGACGTTACCGCATCGGCATAGAGCACGGGGGCGGCTGATTTCGACACCATGGCAAGCACACGCAAACGCTACTCCCTACTGCTTATCAATCCCGCCAGAAAGTACCGCTACCAGTGGGACATGCATGAAGCCTGCGCGACCATGGGCAAGCGGTCCACGGCCAGCCCCCTTGCGCTTCCGCTCATCGCCGCCTTCACACCCGGCCATTACGACATCAGGATCATCGACGAAGAAATCGAGCCCCTGCGCGTGGACGACCGGCCGGACCTGGTCGGTATCACGGCCCTGGTCAGCAACATCAACCGCGCCTATGAAATCGCCGACACGTTCCAGGCGGACAACGTTCCCGTCATCATGGGCGGGCCCCAGGTCAGCTTCAGCGTGGAGGAAAGCCTGCGCCATGCCGACTGCGTGGTCAGGGGCGAGGCGGAAACCATCTGGGAGCAGTGCCTCGAGGACTTCGAGCAGGGCTGCCTGAAGCGGTCCTACAAGGAATCGAGCGTGACGGACTTTGCCAAAAGCCCCATACCCCGCTGGGATCTCGTGAAAACTGACAGGATCATGACGTCGGTTGTCCAGGTCTCGCGCGGGTGCCCCTTCCGCTGCGATTTCTGCGTCGTTCCCCTCCTGTTCGGCCGAAAGCTTCGCTACCGCGACTTGGACAATGTCATCGAGGAAATCGAGTCCCTTCCCGTCAGGGAAATAGCCTTTGCCGACGATAACCTCACGGCCGACAAGAAGTACGCGCGCAGGCTGATGCGGCGGCTCGAGCCCCTCAAGGTTACATGGTCGTGCCAGGCCGGAATCGACACGGCCCGGGACAAAGAGCTTCTCGGGATGATGGCCCGGGCCGGCTGCATGTCGATCCTGTTCGGCTTTGAATCGATCAACACGGAAAATCTCAGGGAGGCGAATAAACAGCAGAACGTCGTCGAGGAGTACAGGCAGATCATTGAAAACGTTCACGGCGCCGGGATCCAGGTCATCGCCTCATTCCTCGTGGGCTTTGACGCCGACACGCTCGAGACGTTCGATCAGATCTACGGGTTCACGCAGGAGAACAACCTCTCCTACGTAATGCTCAATTCTCTCAGCCCCTACCCCGGTTCGGGTTTCCACAAGCGCATGGCAAAATGCGGAAGAACCATGCATATCGACACGGAGCTTCTCAACGGGATCTTTCCCACCATGCGATACAGGAACATTTCCGGGGAGGACATGTTTCTCAAGGGCCTCTCGACGCTGGAAAAAATCTATTCCTACGAAAACCTGTGCAAGAAGGGCCCGGCCGTCCTGGGAAACGGCGCGTTTTCAAACGAGGAGAAAACGCACACGGATCTTTCCGCCAAGATACTCGGCGCGCTGAAGATCATGAAGGATCACATTTTCACGACGGACAGCCACAAGCGAAGGCTGCTCCTGAATCTCATGGGCCTCGTGAGAGACAAGGCAACCCAGCCTCCCGACATTTTCCGATACCTTCTCTTCATGACCTCCCTTCACGGTTTCCTGCAGTCCACGAGGGAGAGAAAGCAGGACATCCTCGCCCATATCCGTGAAACCGACTGGGGCGCGCTGAAGGACAACGGCTGGGACGAGGATGTACCCGATAACACTCATCACAAGGGCGGCTGCTCCATGGCATCCGCCGATTGACGGGAGGGAGATATGGTCGAACTGAGAGCGTTTAAAGGAATCCGCCCGCCGGCGGAGCTGGCCTCGAGGGTCGCCTCACCTCCCTACGATGTGCTGAGCGTGAGCGAGGCGAGGGACATGGCATCCCCCGAGCCCTACTCCTTTCTCCATGTCATCAGGGCCGAAGTGGATCTCGATGAAGACATCAATCCATACTCGGACGAAGTGTACGAAAAGGGAGGCGAGAATTTCAATAAGTTCATGAGCGAGGGAATCCTGAGGCAGGATGACGCCGGGAGCCTCACCATCTACCGGCTGGAGATGGATGGGCGAATCCAGACCGGCGTCGTAGGAGCCGTGTCTTCGGCTGACTACGAAAAGGGCCTCATCAAGAAGCACGAGCTTACGAGGCCCGACAAGGAAAAGGACAGAACGAAGCACACCCTGGCCCTTGGCGTGAACCCGGGGCCCGTGTTTCTTACCTACGTGGCCACCGATGCCCTGGACGCCCTCACAGGCAGGCTGACGTCGGGCGGACCCGACTATGACTTTGTCGCCGCCGACGGGATACGTCACACCCTCTGGGTCGTGAGGAGGCCGGATGATATCAAGGCGCTGGAGGATGGATTTGCGCCTGTTCCCTGTCTCTACATTGCGGACGGGCACCACAGGGCTTCCGTGGCGAACATCATTGCAAAGAAAAAAAAGAAGGAGAATCCCGACCATAAAGGGGACGAGCTCTACAACTATTTCCTCGCCGTGTGCTTTCCTCACGACCAGCTGAAAATCATGGATTACAACAGGGTCGTTAAAGACCTCGCCGGCCTCGGCGCCGATGAGTTCATGGGGAAAGTGAAGGAGAAGTTCGACCTCGCGCCGTCGGACGTCGGCAAGCCCGCGGCAAGGCACACGTTCAAGATGCTGCTGCACGGCACCTGGTACGAGCTCACGGCAAAGCCGGGGACGTTTGATGAAAAGGACCCGGTGGGCGGGCTCGACGTCTCCATCCTTCAGGACAACCTGCTGGGCCCCGTGCTGGGGATCAAGGACCCGAGAACGGACAAGAGGATCGACTTCGTGGGCGGAATCAGGGGCATGCAGGAGCTGGAAGCCCGCTGCTCGAGTGACTGCGCCGTCGCCTTTGCCCTTTACCCGATGTCCATTGAAGAGCTTCTTGGCATTGCCGACGCCGGGCTTCTCGTGCCGCCTAAATCCACCTGGTTCGAGCCCAAGCTGCGCTCCGGGCTCGTCGTGAAGCCGCTGTAGCGATGAATCAATAACAATGCAGCCCCGCGCCCTCGGCGTGCCCATAATTGAAAACCACATTCAGGCGGGCCAGGCAGGCCCTTTCATGATTGCCCTTCCTCTCACTCGCACTGCAATTCGGGGATGGCCATGGTATCCGAATCCTCGGCGTGCGTGTCCCGCGCCGATGCCGACGAGTCCCCGGCCGCGGCCGTTGTCTCCTGGAGCGAGGCGCCGCTGTCCCGGGCCGTTACGGCCGTATCCTGAATGAGGGGGCATGACCCTGCCAAAGCGCCGTCGCGGCCCAGCCTGGCGACCCACATGTCCTCGCCGCCGGAGCCGAAGGACTGAGTGACGCCCGACACGAGCAGGCCCCCGTCCCACGTGCCGCTTGCGGACAACGCAACATCCGCTTGCGTGTAGCCGATTTTTTTCTGCCACAGGATATCTCCGCCGCTTCCCAGCTTCACGGCCCACATGTCTTCGCCGCCCAGCGTGCCGACGGCTGCAACCTCCCCTCCCCCGGCGTGCACGGCTGAAACAGCCCAGTCGGGTCCCGATGCGCCCATGGTCTTCTGCCACTGGATGCTGCCGAGAAGATCGAGCCTGACCACCCACATGTCCTCATCACCGCTCCCGTACGATGCCGTCGTGCCGGCCGCCGCGAGTCCCCCGTCCCCGGTCTCCACGACCGCCGCGGCCTCGTCGTCCTCCGGCCCGCCGATCGCCTTCTGCCAGAGAATGTCTCCCCCGCCGTCGAGCTTCACGAGCCAGGCATCCCTGCCGCCTGCCCCGAAGGACTCTGTTCCCCCGGCGACAACGAGATCCCCCTCGGCGGTTTCCAGGATGGATCCGGCCGTGTCGCTTCCCGGCCCGCCGATTGTTCTCTGCCACTCCACGTTGCCCCCGGCGTCGAACTTGACGATCCACATGTCCGTTTCACCGGCGCCGAAAGATGCCGTTTCCCCGGCCGCGACAATCCCGTTGTCCGCGGTCTCCAGCACGGCGCGCGCCAAATCGTCCGCGCCGCCCCCGATTGCCTTCTGCCAGAAGAGCTCGCCCCGGCTCCCCAGTATGAGGACCCACATGTCGAGTGTCCCGCTTCCCATGACATCGATGGCTCCGGCGACAATGAACCTCCCATCGCCCGTCCTCGCCGCCGCGCCCGCCACATCCCTGTTGGATCCGGCTATGAGCTTTTCCCATAGAACGCCGCCGGCTTCGCCCAGCTTGACGACCCACAGGTCCTGGTCAAAGGGGGCAATGCCCTCTGTGTCTCCGGCAATCACGTAGGCGTGCTCATCAGCCTGGATTCCGGCGGCCGCCCGGTCCTTGTCAAAACCGCCGAAGGAAAGCACCCACGTGGCTGCGTCGCTGTCGACGAAAGCATCGGCATCGGCCGCGTCTGTAACCCCGTCCTCCTCCGTACCCTCCCCGTTCCCGCACCCCGCCCACAACGCCACCGCAACCATGAAATACGCAAAAAGCCTGATTGTTTTTCCCATACCCGCTATATTTCACTGTTCAGGCCGACATGTCAACGCATGCAATGTGAGCCGTGCATGAAAAGGGGGGTGGTGGCGGTGAAGCCGATAGCTGAAAGCCGGAGGCTGGCGCCTCCCGGAGGCGCTAGCCTCCCGTGCAGCTCATCCGGGTTGCGTAGATATCCTTGTTGCCGGCCGTGTCATCGTCCCAGAGAATGATGTAGTGATACCCGTCGTAGAAAATGAAGGGGTTGCGGGACTGGCCGCTGTTGTTGCTCACCTGGACCTCGGTCCCGATCTTGACGCCGGCAATGGTGACTCTCTGGAAATACACCTCGTCGTTGCCCGTCCTGGGGTCCTTCCACACGATGCCGAACTCGCCGTCACCGTGAACAATGTGAGGCTGCGTGGACGGGACCACGCCTATTTCCGCGATCCTGATGTCGGTCGTGGTCTTGGTCCCCGAAGCGTCGAGCCCTGCGAAGTAGATGACGTTGGGCCCGTGCCTGCGGTCGACCCAGACGAGGCCGAACGCCGAGCTTCCCCAGGCAACCTCCGGGGCGTAGGACTCGCCGACCGAGTTGGTTATCCTTGTGGCCGATCCGACGGGCGTGCCGTCGGAGCCCAGGACCATGAAATATATCTCGTAATCACCCGTGGAATTGTCCTCCCAGGCAACGCCGACCCGGCTCCCGGTCCACGCGAGCGGGGTCTGCTCCATGAAGCCCGATGCGTCGTCGAGGCCGGACCCGCCCCTGTCCA
>JBDRLK010000143.1:0-3287 GCA_043813155.1 Pseudomonadota bacterium
GCCGAAAAAAAAGAAAAAGAAGCACAAGTGCAAGCCCTTCAAGGTGAAGAAGAAATACAAGAAGGCGGGAAAAGACGCCTACGATCTTCTGCTGACCATATCCTTCTGTTACGGCCAGATGACCACGCGCAACTACGAGACCAGCGGGATCGACAAGAGTGATCAGGATATCAAGATAAAGGGCCGGGTCATTTATATCGACGGAAAGAAAGCCGGGCTCGATCTCAAGAACCTCAAATCCCAGAAGGCGGCCGCGATCATGGAGCAGAACCCCGAAGCGCTCCAGACCGTGCAGATCGATCTGCCCGCATTCTGCTCCAAGGCGGTCAGGGACGTTCTGGGCAAAGAGCAGGTCAAGAGCGTGTCCATGGTTCTGACGGACCGGGGCATGGGCGAATATGACCTGTCGTGCATCTCGAAAACAGGGCTGGAGGAGCTCCACCTCATACTTCCGGACGCGACGGATGGCATGCTGGCCCAGCTTACGCAGCTCGGCGAGCTTCGCGGGCTCGACCTGTCGAACACGAAAGTGACCGATGCCGGGCTGAAGGAGCTGGCCAACCTCGGGCAGCTCCAGATGCTCAGCCTGAATGACACGGGCATTACCGACCAGGGGCTGGCCTCCATTGCCGGGCTTGCATCGCTTCAGGAGCTGGAATTGAAGTTCACGAGCGTAACGGACGCGGGGCTGGAGCATCTGTCGGGGCTCGGGAACCTCAGGAAGCTGAACCTGAAGAGAACGAATATCACTGACGCGGGGCTCGAGCATCTCAAGGGGCTGACCGAGCTTATGGTGCTGAACCTGGAAGGCACGAAAGTGACAGACGAGGGACTCCCTCATCTTGCGGGGCTTGAAAAGCTGCGGGAATTGATGCTCGCCGCAACGTGCGTGACGGACAAATCGCTTGAAACTATTTCCATGTTCACCAATCTGCGCCTTCTCGATCTTGCCGAGACCCCTGTTACGGACGCGGGCGTGGAAAAGCTGGCCAGGCTGTGCAATCTGACGAACCTGGGCCTGGCGGGAACAGGGCTCACGGACCAGGGGCTTTCGCAGCTCAAGGAGCTTGCCGCGCTGCAGGTGCTGGACCTGGGAAGAACCGGGATAACCGATGAGGGGCTCGCACACCTGAAAAAGCTCAATCAGCTCAGGGATCTTGATCTCGGGGGCACGGCTATCAAGGGGACGGGGCTCGAGCATGTTGCCGGGCTGGCCGGCCTGCGGGTGCTGGCGCTCAGCGATACGCGCATAACCGGCGAAGCATTTCCGCACATTGCCGGAATTGAAAACCTTCAGAGCCTGGACATGGGGGGAACCGCTGCAACGGACGCGGACCTCAAAATCCTCTCAAAGCTTTCCGGGCTCGAGTATATAGACCTGTCGAGGACCGGGGTCTCGGACGCGGGGCTGGAGCACCTGGCGGCGCATGGCGGGCTTCTCGAGCTGAGCCTTGCCAACACATCGGTGACCGACCATGGCCTGGAGCACCTGTCCGGGCTGGAGAGCCTCGAGCGCGTCAACCTGGAAGGCACGCAGGTCTCGAACACCGGCCTTGCATGCCTGTGCAAGCTCGACGGCCTCCAGTATCTCAATCTCAAAGCCACGGCAGTCACGGCTTCCGCGCTCAAGAAAATAAGGAAAAAGCTGCCCGACCTTGTCGTGGATTCCGACCCCTCGGCGCTGTGAGGGCAGAAAAGGCCGGCATCAGGGCGCCAGGGCCTCGTCCTCCCAGGTGTCCAGCGCTTTGCCCAAGGCGTCGATGAAGGATTCAGCGGTTCCCCTGGAGCGATCGCCCTTTCCGCCTTCAAGGACAGCGGAAAAACCCTTGACCGTGACGTTTGACATGAGGGCCATGTTGCCGCTCTCGTGCGTGGCCGTGAAGGACAGCGTGCACTGTTTCCCGCCGCAGGAAAGATCCTTGAACGTGTAGCTGAACTCCCCTTTGCACCAGGAATCCCTGCACCGGGCATTGAGGTCATCGAGCGCGAGCCCGGCGTCCTGCGTGTCGAGCGGCTGCATCGCGGGCCGGGCGGGCTCGTCCCGGGGAGCGCTTTCCTTATGCTTGCAGCCCGCACAGACGAGGAGGAGCAGGAGAATAGATGAAAGAGCAAGCTTTAACATGGGCATGGTTATACGCGCCTTCGAGAGTTTGTTCAAGTGAGGGGATTATGGATTACGGGCAGTTGACCCTGAAGCGGTAGGTGCCGGCCGTGCCGGCATAGCCGTCAACGAGGATATAGTACGTCACCCCGGGATTGACGTCCACGGTGACGCTGTCCGACGCGTCGTCCGTGGCCGAGTACTCGATGCAGCTCGAGGGGTTGCAGCCGCCTCCGTTGTCAACGAGGACAAACAGGTCGAGGAAGGTGCTCGACAGGTTGTCGATCGTGAACGTAACGGACCGGCTGGAGCCGGAAGAGAAGGAATAGGCGTATTCCGGCCCGGTCTCGTCGAGCCAGTAGCAGCTGTAACTGTCGATGACGTCGGTGGCGCCGGATCCGGCCGTGTTCCCCGTGACCGACATGCCGCAGAAGGCCACGGCCGCGGGCACGCAGGGCTCGACGCAGTCGGGGAACGCGTCGCAGTCCGCATCGTCGCAGTCCACGTCATCATCGCAGTCCTCATCCTCGTCATTGTCGCAAACTTCGGCGCAAACCTCGGCGCCGGCGCAGTCCGGGTCGCAGCAGTCAGCCAGGTCGTCGCCGTCGTCATCCTCGCCGTTGTCGCATATCTCGGTTACGTTGCAGGACAGCGACAGCGTGAAGGCGCTCGTCGCCTCCCTGTAGCCGTCCGCCATGATGTAATAGGTGCCCGGGTCGAGCGTTCTCGTGATGCTGTCATCCCTGTCCACGTTGATGGAGTACTGGATGCAGTCCCTGCCGTCGCACTGTTCGTGCGCGTTGCCCATGAGGAAAAGATCGAGGTCCGCCGTCATGTTGCTCAGGAGGATGTTGACGCGGCTCCGCTCTTCCAGCGTGAACTCGTAGGCGATTTCAGGCCCCGTCCACTCGAGGTATTCGGAACAGGAGTTTTCGAGCATCCTGTTGGTGTGGCCCGCGCCGTAGTTGCTGCCGGAGAACGAGCTTCCGCAGGAAATCACGTCAACAGGATAGCAGGTGCCTTCGCAGGTTTCCGCCTCGATGCAATCGCTGTCCATGCAGTCGATCTTTCCGTCGCCGTCATCGTCCTCACCGTTGTTGCATCGCTCGGCTGGAGTATCTTCCGTCGGCAGGTCGTCCGGCGGAATGTCATCGGGCGGTATGTCATCGGGCGGTATATCGTCGGG
>JBDRLK010000144.1:0-5269 GCA_043813155.1 Pseudomonadota bacterium
CCAGAGGAAAAATTATTTCAACCGGGCCCTGATTGATATTATTTTGAAAAACAAGGCGCATATCAAATCGAAAATCTGGTAAGATTGCTCGCGGAGACCATGGATGAACAAATATAGAAATATTCTTTGCTCGATTATTGCGATCGCCGTCCTGCTGGCCGTGCCCGCGCGGCTCACGGCCAAGCCCAACGACATCACGCTCAACAGGTTGACCACGCTGGACAACTGTCCGGTCAACGAATACTGCCCCGATCAGCTTGCTTTCCGAAAACTCTTGAGGGAGTTCGGCTACGCGGTCAGCCCGGGCAAGATCCTGCCCGGCGAAACACACGGCTTCGGCGGCGGGTTCTTCGGCATGATGGGGCACATCACCATGATCAGCAATGACGATGATTTCTGGACCAGGGGCACGCAGGAAGGAAATCCCAACTCGACCCTCTTCCTCTACCAGCTGACGGGCCAGTACGTTCTCGTCCCCTACCTGCTCGAATGGGGTTTTACCATCGGGTACCTGTTCACAACGTCGGACACGACGATCGGTTTCAACGTGAAGACCTCGCCCTTCGAGGGCTTCAGGAAAAAATGGTACGGCTGGTTTCCCGACATTTCATTCGGGTTCGGCCTGAACAGGCTCGTGGGCGACGACGAGATCAGCCTGACAACGGGGACTGCGGACGTGACGCTTTCCTACGCTTTCTCCCCGGGCGGCTTCATCGTGCTCACGCCCTTCGTGGCCATCGCCTTCGTGGGCGTCGTCGGGGAGAGCGAGCTCATCGACGCCACGCCGAACACCAATGCCTTTGACGAGAGCCTGTGCCCCATCAACCAGGGCGGCGGGGCCATCAACTGCGCCAGCCGTTCCGACGATTACAACAACAGCCTGAAATTCTCGCGCGAGTGGATCTACTACCTGCGCATCAGCTACGGCATCAGGCTCATCTACGAGCTCCTGCATGTTTCCATCTACGGCTCTCACGGCCACCAGGTCATGACCGAGGCCAATGACCCCGCCGGCACGCTGGGCCAGTTCGGCTTCTCGCTCGGTTTAGACTTCTAGACAATAATCATGCATTGCCGGTAGCCGCAGGCTTTAGCCTGCGTTCGTTTCACACCCTGAATTGTGCGGCTACTTTCCGGTTGCGTCTTTAGCCTTTTTCGCGGCCTTGACGAGGACGGCGCAAAGGGCGACAAACATGATGGTCGAGAAGATGTGGCTGTCGGCCAGCCCTCCCAGGATGGATTTGCCGATGTCAAGCTTGTCCAGCAGCGTTATCATCTTTCCGTCCGAGGCCCTTCCAAGGACGACGCCCTTGAAAAGGGCCAGCACGAGGCCCGTGATGGCTCCCCCCGCGATCAGGCCCGAGCCGAACAGCACCCCCGGGCTGGATTCCTCCTCCAGGGCGCTGCCCCCGCCCCACAACCTGTCGGTCAGCTTCCTCGTCATGCCCCCGATGAAGATGGCTGCAGACGTGTGCAGCGGCAGGTAAACGCCCACGGCAAAGGGGAGCCCCTTGACCCCGCACAGCTCGACGACAATAGTGATGAAAACCCCGAAGAGTATCAGGACCCATGGAAGCTTGCGCGTCAGGATGCCGTTGATCACGGTCCCCATGAGCCTGGCCTGAGGGGCAGGCAGGTTCGACGAGCCGATGCCGGCCTGCATCCTGAACACGTACTCCCCGGTTTCCATGTCGGCAAGGTACTTGGTTTCCGTGGAGGGTGACACGTAGAGCTTGTACGTTTCGCCTTCCCTCTCGATCTCGCCTTCCAGCCTGATGTCCTCGGGCATGACTATCGCGGAAGGATCCACTTTCTCGACCTTTGTATAGATGGAATTGACGTACAGGACCGTGGCCCCCACAACGGCAATGGACGTATAGGCGCCGATGATGAACCCCCACTGCATTTTCCACGGCGTGCCTCCCAGCAGGTAGCCCGTCTTCAGGCTCTGGGCCACGTTCCCGGCGTTGGACGCGCAGATGCAGACCACCGCTCCCACGCTCAGGGCAACGGCCGTGTAGTAGCCCCCGGTCCACCCCACGGCCAGGAAAACAAGGCAGGTCGCCATGAGGGTGGCGATGGTCATGCCCGAGGTGGGATTGGATGAAACGCCTATCTCGCCGACGAGCCTGGCGGACACGGTGGCAAAGAAGAAACCGAAAACGATAACGAGGAGCGTGGCAAGAATGTTCCCTCCCGTGTTTCCGGGGTTGATGAAAAACTGCATGATCACGAAGACAACGACCGTCGAGAGGATCAAACCGGTCAGGACGATCCACATGGGAAGGTCCCTGCTTATCCTGCTCATCCCGGCCTGCGCCTCCTTGCCCTTCTTCAGCGTCTTGAGGCTCGAGCGGAACGAGCTTACTATCGTGGGCAGGGCCTTGCACAGGTTGATGAGCCCGCCGGCCGCCACCGCGCCCGCCCCGATGTAGCGTATGGTGGTGTTCCACGTCTTGTCCGCCAGCTCGAAAAGCGAAAGATCCTCCTGCCCCGACGCCTCGGGAACGAAGAAAATGATCATGGGGATCAGGACCACCCATGAAAGCAGGCCGCCCCCCACCATGATCGAGGCGATCCTGGGGCCGATGATGTATCCGACGCCGAGCATCTCCGGCGTGCCCTCGAAGGTGAATACGGCCCCCTTGTAGAATGCCGGAGTCAGCGTGGGCTTCTCCGGCCAGAGGTGGAGCCCTCCGACCAGAAACTTGTACACGGCCCCCACGGCGGACCCCAGGAAGACCTTGACAGCCTGCGTGCCTCCCTTTTCGCCGCTCTTGATGACCTCGGCGCAGGCCACGCCTTCGGGATAGGGCAGGACGCGGTGCTCCTTCTCGATCAGGTACCTGCGCAGCGGTATGAGAAAGGTTACGCCCAGCGTGCCGCCGGCGAGCGCGGCAAGAAATATTCTTTCCATGGACAGGGGGAAACCAAGGAATATGAGCGCCGGCAGCGTGAAGATGACGCCGGCGGCGATGGATTCGCCCGCAGCCCCCGTGATCTGCACCATGTTGATTTCCAGGGGCCCTGCCTTTTTCCCGATGCGCATCCTGCGCAGGATGCCGAACATGGCAATGGCTACGATCGCGATCGGAATGTTCACCGCTATGGTCAGGCCCGCCCTCAACCCGAGATAAACAGTCACGGCGCTGAATATCAGTCCCAGCACGGCGCCGATGACCACGGACCTGATGGTCAGCTCCGCCGGGCTCTCGCTGGCCGGAATAAAGGGCTTGAACTCAGCTTCTTTTCCTTCGCGTGTTTCTTCCGCAGCCATTATGTCTCCTTGATAACCGTCAGCTTACCATCACCTCCGCCACGATTACAAGCCGATAATGTTCAGGACGCGGGATTTTTATCAGTTGGGCGAACGGGAGGCTTTAGCCTCCCGTCCCCGGCGGGGGTAGGGGAGGCTTTAGCCTCCCGTCCCTTTCTTCATCAGCACCCACAGAAGGGAGACTGCCGCGGGCGTCACCCCGGAAATTCTCGACGCGTGGCCGAGCGTGGGGGGACGCATGGCCTCGAGCTTTTCGGCAATTTCCCTGCTGATGCCCGGAACGTCCCGAAAGTCGAAGTTCCCGGGGACCTTCACGCTGTCCATGGTCCTGAGCCTCTCGGCACTCTCGTGTTCCCGCTTGATGTACCCTTCATACTTGATTTCAGTCTCCACGCGGGCAATGATTTTCTCGTCCACCGCGATATCCTCGCCGAGCCATTGGACCATGCTCCCGGCCTCCCCGTCCAGGCCGGGACGTTTGAGAATCTCGGCAAAGCTCATTCCCGCGCCGACCTCATGCCGCGTTCTTCCGTTCAGGTACGCAATGAGCCCCTCGTCCGCGGGCAGCTTGAGCTTCCTGCCTCTAAGAAGCTCGATGAGCCTGCGGCACGTCGCCTCTCTCCTCTCGGCCTCGGCAAGGGCCCCCTTCTCCAGGAGCCCGAGCTCCCCGGCCACCTTGCCGAGTCTGTCAAAGGCATTGTCTTCCCTGAGCAGCAGCCTGTACTCCGCCCTGGACGTGAACATCCTGTACGGCTCTCTCGTCCCCCTGGTCACGAGGTCGTCGATCATCACGCCTATGTAGGCACGGTCCCGGCCCAGGACGATGCCTTCCCTGCCGTCGCAGCGCAGGCCCGCGTTGATGCCTGCGATGAGTCCCTGGCCGGCGGCCTCTTCGTATCCCGACGTGCCGTTGATCTGCCCGGCAAGGAAGAGCCCCCTGATCTTTTTCGTTTCCAGGGTCGGCTGCAGCCCCGTGGGATCGCAGAAATCATACTCAACGGCATAACCCCACCGCAGAATCCTCGCTTCCTCCAGCCCCGGGATGGTTTTTATGAAAGCGTCCTGCACGTCCGTGGGCAGGCTCGTGCTCAGGCCGCTCAGGTAGAGCCGCTTCGAATCCAGCCCTTCCGGCTCGATGAAAACCTGGTGACCCGGCTTATCGGAAAATCTCACCACCTTGTCCTCGATGGAGGGGCAGTAGCGCGGCCCGGTCCCCTCGATCTTTCCCGTGAAGAGGGGCGAGCGGTCGAGCGCCGAGGTTATGATGGCGTGCGTCTTTTCATTCGTGCAGGTGATGTGGCAATTCACGAGCCCCATGGGAGGCCCGGAAAACGCGTCCGTGAACATGGGAGCCGGATCGTCGGCCGGCTGGGCCGTGACCCTGGAAAAATCAACGCTTCCCGCATCCACGCGCGCGCAGGTCCCGGTCTTGAGCCTTCCAACGCCGAGGCCGAGGCTTTCCAGCGAGGCGGTCAGCCCGATTGCCGGCGGCTCCCCGATTCTTCCCGCTTCGAAATGCTCGAGCCCGATGTGAATTTTCCCTCCGAGAAACGTGCCCGTGGCCACGACAACGGCCCGGGCCTCGATCTCCATGCCGCTGCGCAGCCTGACGCCTGTCACGCGCTTCGACCCGTCCTTCCCCCCGGCAAGAAGCTCCACGACCTCACCCACGCCGATCACCACGCCGTCGATCCGGCTGAAAAGCCTGAGCATCTCCAGGGTGTAGCGCGCGCTGTCCGTCTGTACCCTCGTTGCCCTGACGGCCGGGCCCTTCCTCGTGTTGAGCGTCCTGAAATGAATCCCCGACGCGTCCGTCACTTTGCCCATCAACCCTCCCAGGGCCACGATCTCCCGCACGATGTGCCCCTTGCCCACGCCGCCCACGGCCGGGTTGCAGGACTGGGCCGCGAGCCTCGCCGGGTCCTGCGTGAGAAGGAGCGTACGGGCGCCCAGCTTCACGGCCGCGAACGCAGCTTCGCACCCGGCATGCCC
>JBDRLK010000145.1:0-6040 GCA_043813155.1 Pseudomonadota bacterium
TTTTGGAGGAACAATTCCTCGAAGCTGACAGCTGATGGCTGAAAGCTGAAGGCCGGTAGCCGAGCGATCAGGGCTTTTCCATAATCCTTCCACTAAAAACCAAAAGCTGCGTTTTAGTAGTATAGTGGTGCTGCACGCCCCTGGCGTGCCTGTATGTGGCGCCCCGAGGGGCGCAGCACCACGTGCGACACAGCCTCTGAAGGCTCCCCTGCCCACCCGTAAAGTTTTATTAAATAAAGGAGGTTGTGTTTTGATTTTATTTAAGATAAAAATTTAAGTCTTGCGGCAATATCATTAATAAAAGATGACATTGGAGGAATCATGAGCAGTCTTGCTGAGTTCAAGGAGCACATGGCCGACCTGTACTACGACCCCGAGAAAGAGGACAACTGGTCTCACGTCGAGAAGTTTCTTGGGAACAAGGGCGCGATTGAGGACCTCGAGGGTGTCAAGGAGGAGATGAAGGCTAGAATCGAGCGCTTGGAAAAGAATGAAGGCTGGGAGCATGTCGCCAGGCTCATCGAACTCCAGATAGACCTCGAGGAAGACAGTGAAGTCAAGGCCGATCTGCTGCTCAAAGCGGGAAAAATGTATGACGACGAGCTTTTCGATGCAAAAGCCGCCAGGAGGGCGTTCGAGGAAACGCTCAGGCTCCGCCAGGGGGACGAGGCCGCGACCGAGGCCCTTTCGAAGCTCAAGGCCGTGAAGGACGGATGGCGCGATGTCGTCGAGAGATACCTGCAGGAGGTCAAGGACACGCAGGATGCCGCATACAGGAGCCAGCTGTACCTCCAGATCGCCGCGCTGTACATGAAGTTCGGCGGAAAGCCCAAGGCCAAGCTCAAGGACGTCCTGCACTATCTTCAGCTTGCCCTGGAATCCGACCCGACGCACAGGCAGGCCGTCAGGTTTCTGCGCAGGCTGCTGGTCGAAAAGAAGCAGTGGGAAGAGGTCGTTTCCCTTTACCAGAGGCTCGCGGAGATCGCGAAGACAAAAGAGGACAAGGTCGAAGCGCTCGCCGAGCAGGCGCGTATCCTCGCCATGAGGATGCAGGATGGGGAGAAAGCGGCCCAGCTGTACGAGCAGGCTCTCTCCCTGCATCCGGGCCACAAGGGCGCCATGACGTTTCTCGTCAATCATTATACGACCACGGGCGAAAGCGACAGTGTCATAAAGATATACGAGAATATTCTCAAGTCCAGGCCGGGCAGGGAAGATGAAATCGCCGCGCTTCTGCAGATTGCAATGGTTTACTGGAGGGTGAAGGGCGAGATGGACAAGGCCGGCGACTATTTCAAGAGGATCAAGAGGGTCGTTCCCGGCCATCCCGCGGCGCTCAATTATTACCGCCAGTTCTATTCCCAGTCCGGGGACTGGATGCGCCTCGTGCAGACATTGAACGAGACGGTCAGGGCGATCAAGGACCCTGAAGAGAGCGTCAAGATTTACCGGGAAATGGCGGACATTTCCGAGAGCAGGCTCGGCAACGTCGAAAGGGCTATCGACGCGTACAAGGCCATACTGAAAATCATGCCCGGGGACGAGGGGGCCATTGCCACCCTCAAGCAGCGGTACAATGAAACGGAGAAGTGGAACGCGCTTCTCGATATCCTCAAGTCCCAGGTTGCGGACGCCAAGGATGATCCCCGGGCGAAAATCGGTTTTCTGAAAGAGATCGCCGGGATATACAGGGACAGGCTTTCCCTGGACGTGATGGTTCTGAAGACTTTCCATCAGATCCTGGAAATCGACCCCGCGGAAGCGGAAGCCTTCTCGGCCCTGATTTCCATCTACGAGAAGGGAGAAAAGTGGAACGACCTGGCCGCCCTGTATGAAAAGAGGCTGGAGGCCGAGGAAGACAGGGGAACGCAGATCGGCTATCTCAAGAAGATCGCCGATATCTGGATGAACAGGCTTTCGAATTTCAACAGGGCCACCGTTCCGCTCGAGAGCATCCTCGAGCTCGAGCCGGGCAACATGGAAGTGATGGGGAGCCTGAAGGGAATCTACGAGCAGCGCAGGATGTGGGAGCCGCTCTTCAATCTGCACCAGAGGGAAGTGGAGCTGCTGCCCGAGGAGGAAAAGCTGGAGAAGCGCAAGGAGATGGCGAAGCTGTCATGGGAGAAGCTTGGAAAGGTCGACGAGGCCACGAAGATTTTCTGGCAGATTCTGGAAAGCGAGCCGGAAAACAGTGAAACCATGCAGCAGCTCGAGAAGCTGTGCGAGAGAGGCAAGGACTGGGAAGGGCTTTCAAAGGTTCTTATGATGCAGAGCAGGATCGAGCAGTCGCCCGACAACAAAGCGGCAAAGCTGCTCAAGTGGGGAAATATCGTCAGCGAAAAGCTGGGCAATATCGAGGTAGCCGAACAGGCGTGGCGCGAGCTCCTTGCGATCAAGCCGGGCCACCCGAAGGCGCAGAGCTCCCTGAGGGAGCTTTACATCACCGGGGGGGAGTGGGCAAAGCTCACCGAGCTGTATTCCCAGGCGGGCAACTGGGACGGGCTGGCCGAGGTTTTCATGGCTTCGGCGGACAAGCTGAAGGAAAAGGATGAGATGATCCACCTGCTGTTCAAGGCGGCGGAAATATACGAGAGCAAGGTCGACAACCCGGCCAAGGCTCACAGGTGCTACGAAAAAATCCTGGCCGCGGACCCGGAGAACAGGAGGGCCGCCGAATCCCTGCTCCCCATTTACGAGAAGGAAGGCAATTACCGCAGGCAGGTCGATATCCAGACGAGCCTTCTCGCGTCGGCCGAGACGGAGGGGGAGAGGGTTGAAAAGCTGAAACAGCTCATTACCCTGTACGGAGAAAAGATAGGCAGCCCCGAAGATGCTTTCAGGATGGTCCTGCAGGCCCACAAGATTGCGCCGGATGATCCCGACGTGAAGAATAGCGTGGATTTTTACGGGGACAGGATCGCCGCGTGGGAGGAGCTCATCGGGATTTACCGGGGGAGGATAGGCGACCTGACGGGCGACGAAAAGCTGGAGTACCAGCGCAGGCTCGCCTACTGCCTCTACCGCAAGGCCGGGAGGATGGACGAGGCGCTCACGGTGTTCGAGAGCATCATCGAGACGCATCCCGACGACGTTGAAGCTTACGAGGCCATCGAAGAGATACTGAAAACCACGGCCAGGCTTGACCAGCTCGTCAGGCTGTACGAGGGAAGGCTCGAAAGGGTCGGGAGTGACGCCGCCAAGGCCGAGATGCTCAAGAAGATGGCCGTGATCGCCCAGGAGGGGCTCGACGACGCCCAGGCCGCCGCAGGGTATTACAGGAAGCTTCTCGAATACCAGCCGGAGGACAAGCAGTCCATCGGCGAGCTCGAGACGCTGTACAGGATATCGGAGCAATGGGACGAGCTGGTGGCCGTGCTGAACCGGAAGCGCAATTTCGTGGACGGCGAGGAGCTTGTCGACACGGCCTGCGAAGTGGCGGAGATCTATGCCGTAAACCTCGAAAACTATGCCAAGGCTCTCGAGGAAGTCGCGTTCGTCCTGAAGGAGCGCCGGGCAGACAGAAAAGCTGTCGGGATCCTGGAAAAACTTCTCAAGCAGGATGATTACAGGGTCGCGGCGGCCAGGCTCATCGAGCCGCACCTCAAGCCTCTCGAGAAATATTCGCAGTATGCATGGGTGCTCCAGATCCTTCTCGAGGCCGCCGAGGATACCGATGAAAAGCGGACGCTCTATGAATCCCTTGCCATGGTGTACGACGAGAACCTGTCGGACACCGCCGCCGCGTACGACACTGTTTGCAAGGCGCTGGACGAGTTTCCGACGAGTGAAAAGCTCTGGGCCCGGGTCGAGCAGCTTGCGGAAAGGTCCGACCGGTGGGAGGACGCCTGCAGGAAATTCGAAGAGCTCTTTTCGGATGAAAACCTGGATGAGGGAGCGAGGGTCAGCCTGGCCAGGAGGTTGGCCGCCATCGGCGAGCAGAAAACGGGCGACCTCGATGCAGCCAGGAAATATCACAAATGGATTTTCGACAGGAACAAGGAGGACCAGGCGGCATTCGAGGCCCTGGAGATGATTCATACCAACCAGGACCAGTACGCCGAGCTCCGCAATCTCTACCGCGAAAAAGCCGATGTCACGCCCGATGTCGAAGCCAAGGTCGAACTGCTTCAGAAAATCGGCTTCATCAACGAGGATATGATAGAAAACAGGAAAGAGGCCATCGAGATATACCGCGAGATAATGGGGCTGATGCCCTCGCACGAGAACGCGAACAAAGCCCTCGAACGGCTGTACGAGCAGGAGTCGATGTGGGCCGAGCTGGCGGATCATATCGAGGCGAACCTCGACAACGTCCCGCCGGAAGCCGCCGTGGCCGCCAAGTTCAAGCTGGCCGATATCGTGGACACGAAGCTCCTGGACCACGCCAGGGCAGTGGATTATTACCGCCAGGTGCTTGACGCTCATCCCACGCACCTCAAGGCGCAGGAAGCGCTGGTGATGTTTTTAAGCATGGATGACATGAAGTTCGAAGCAGCCCGGATCCTCGAACCCATTTATGATTCGCAGGGCGTGTACGGCCAGCTCATCAGCGTGCTGGGAGTAAGATTCGATGGAGCGCAGACGGATGACGATAAAATCGACATCCTCCTGAAGATGTCGGATGTCCAGGAAAGGAGGCTCAAGGATCACGACGGGTCTTTCGAAACCCTTTCCCGCGCTTTCGATATTGACCCCTCCAGGGAGGAGACGGTGACCAGGATAGAGAGCCTCGTGGAAAGCTCCAATTACTGGAGCATTTACGTCGACGTGCTGGATGAAGCAGCCGGGAAGGCCGGGGACAACCTGCTGAAGGGAGGCATGCTCTTCAAGGTCGCCAGGATCTACGAGGAGAGGCTGGAGGACATGGAGAGGGCCGAAGGCGCGTTCAAGAAGTACCTGGACCTCGACCTTGACGACAGGGAGATGACCCTGGCATCGGCCGCGTCGCTCGAGAAGATCTACGCGGCCGGCGAGAGGCACGAGGAGCTTATCGGCATGCTGAAGCTCCAGGTCGAGCACAACGAGACTCCGGAGGCCCGGCTCGAGCTGCTCAAGAGGATCGCGGAAATCCAGGAGTCGCTCCTGAGCAGGAACGAAGACGCCATCCGGACGAACATTGAAATCCTTGAAATAGCCCCTGAAGATTTCGGGGCGATCACTTCGCTGAGGCGGCTGTACGAGACGACGCAGCAGTGGGGGGAGCTCGTTTCCATCCTCAAGAGAATGATCGACGTGGCCCGGGAGACCGAAGAGAAGAAGATTCTGCAGTACGAGGTCGCATCCTTCTACGCGGAGAAGCTGGAGAACGCGGAAGAGGCGATTTTCACCTACCAGCTGATAGGCGAGGAATTCGGGGAAGAGATCGAAGCGCTGGGTGCCCTGGTGAAGCTCTATGAAAAGACCGGGGACTGGGCCGAGCTCACGGCCACGGTGGACAGGCTGATCGGGCATACGGAAGCGGACAGCGAAAAAATCACGCTGCTGCTGTTCGCGGGAAATATCGAGAAGGACAAGATGGACGATCTCGACGCCGCCGCGGCGAGATGCCGGCGCGTGCTGGACCTGGATGCAGACAACCGGGAATCCCTGAAGATTCTCGAGGAGCTTCTTTCGAAGGACATGGTCAGGCTGAAGGTTGCCCAGATGCTGGGCCCGGTTTATGAAAGAAACCAGCAGTTCGAGCAGCTCATCGGCATCCTGGATATTGAAATCAGCGAAGAGCAGGATTTCGACAGGAAGGTGAGCCTGCTGCGAAGGGTGGCCGAAATATCCGAGATAGGCCTCGGGGACATGGGCCGCGCGTTCACCTATTATGCGGACGCGCTGCGGGGCAGGCTCGACAACGCGCAGGAGGCTGAAGCGATCATCGACGATCTGGAAAGAATCACGCGGGACAGCGAAGACTACAAAAGGCTCGTCGATTTCTACTGCCTGGTGGCGCCGGATATCCTGGACGAGAAGCTCCAGCTGAAGGTCTACATGACCGTCGCCGAAACCTATCACAGGCAGCTGGGCGACCTCGAGGCGGCCAAGGACTGGT
>JBDRLK010000146.1:0-10106 GCA_043813155.1 Pseudomonadota bacterium
CTTGATCTTGGAAATGATGGAGGTCGAATATTTCTGGTTTTTCTGGACGATGGTCTCGCCCTTGATTTCGATGGTCGACGCCGCCCTCTGGTTCTGCAGGATGTTGAAGTTTATAATTTTCGAAAAATTCCTTCCCGGCAGGATGGTGATTTCCTCGAAGTTGTAGAAATAATTGAGCAGGTCCTCTTCGGCGAAACTGAGCGCCTTGAGCAGCACCGTCACGTACATTTTACGCCTGCGGTCGATTCTGACGTAGATGATGTCCTTGTGGTCGAAATCGAAATCCAGCCATGATCCCCTGGCCGGGATTATTCTGGCGGAATAAAGAATTTTTCCCGATGAGTGGGTGCGTCCCTTGTCGTGATCGAAGAAAATTCCGGGGCTGCGGTGCAGCTGGTTGACGATGACACGTTCCGTTCCGTTGATGATGAACGTTCCCGTTTCCGTCATGAGCGGTATTTCGCCGAAGTAGGCCTCCTGCTCCTTGGAAAAGCGGAGAATTCGCTGGGGCTGGCCTTCGGTTTCCCCTTCCGTAATGTCGTACTGGTCGAGCCTGACCTTTATCCTGACCGGCGCCGAAAAGGTCATTCCTCTTTCCCTGCACTCGTCGGGATCGTATTTCGGCTTTTCGAGCCTGTAGCCGAGAAAGTGCAGCTCGCACGTGCCGTTGTAATCATTGATGGGGAAAACGGATTTGAACACGCCCTGCAGGCCGTAGGGCGTTCGCTTGTCCGGCTCGATGTCGGTTTGAAGGAAGCGCAGATAGGATGATGTCTGCAGCTCGACGAGAAAGGGCATTTCGAGTATGTCGCTTATTTTCTGGAAGGAGGAGCGGAAATTTGTCTTGAAAAGCACATTACTTTTTTGTCGCGCCATTAATTACCCCTGAAATTAGTCGTTTGTCGCTTGTCGTTGGTCGTTGATCCGCCGCCTTCCACCACCAGCATGGTTGAATGGTGCAGAATTCCGAAGCGGCCGTCTTCGGAAACAGGCGGTTGCCCCGGAAACGGAGACACTTTGATGGTTATCCGCCCTGGGGCGGAACAAGAGGCGAACTGCATGTCCTATTTTATTGCCGTCAACTATTTTTCCCCTTGGCGAGGGAATGTGGAACAACTCACTGACGCTCCGCTCCGCCAACGGAATGATGGGATGCCAGCCTATTTTACCGTAACCGTGGCGCCGGACTCTTCGAGCTTCTTCTTGATCGATTCCGCTTCCTCTTTGTCAACGCCTTCCCTGACTACCTTGGGTGCACTCTCGACGAAATCCTTGGCTTCTTTGAGGCCCATTTGAGTTAGTTCGCGGATTGTCTTGATGACTTGGATTTTCTTGTCTCCACAGGACGTGAGTTCGACGGTGAATTCTGTTTGTTCCTCTTCCGCGGCATCGGCTGCCGCGGCGCCCTGGACGGCTGCGGCCAAGGCCACGGGAGCGGCCGCTTTGACGCCCCACTTGTCCTCGAGCGCTTTCGTTAACTGAGCGATATCCATGACGGAAAGATTGCTCAAGTAATCGATGACCTGATCTCTTGTTATGTCTGCCATTGCTGACTCCTTTCAGCAGTTCTCTCGGATTTTTTTCACCTTCGAGATCGTTTAAAAAATCTCATTATATAACTAAAAAATCTATTGTCAAGCAAAATAAATGCCAAGTTTCTCAGCCTTCTTTTTCTTTCCTGTAGTTTTCGAGGAGGCCAAGGAAGTTTGTAAGCGGCGCCTGCATTAGTGAAAGAAACTGCCTTGCAGGAGTCTCGAACAGGGACAGCAGGCTCGCGAGTATCTGGTCTTTCGACGGAAGACTGGCCAGCGCGCTGACATCGTCGGGATCCAGGACTTTTCCTTCGAGCAGGCCGCACTTTATCTTCAGCTTGTCGTTCTCTTTCTGGTAGTCCTTGATGACCTTGGCCGGGGCGGACGGGTCTTCCGGGCTCCAGGCGACCGCCGTCATGCCCTTGAGATAAGGTTTCAGCTCTTCCGCGAAGTCAAAATCGGCCATTGCCTTTAAGAGCAGCTTGTTTTTCACGACCGAGAACTCGAGCCCCCTGCTCTTGACTTCCCGGCGGAGCTTCTGCATGGATGCCACGTCCATACCCTGGAATCCCGTGACGATCGCGCAGGGATTATCCTTGAATTTTTCTTTCAGCTTGTTGACGGTGTCCCGTTTCTGCTGAGAGTCCATATCTGCGTTCTCCTTGGCCGCGGGAGCGACCGCCTGGTTTTATTTCCCCACCGTCAGGAAGGCGGACGGATCAAGCCTGATTCCCGGGCTCATGGTCGAAGAAATCGTCAACTTTTTCAAGTATGTGCCCTTTGCCGAGGATGGTTTGGCCTTGATGACGGCCTCCATGAGCGCCCTGAGATTCTCCTTGATGGAATCTTCGGAAAAGGACATCCTGCCGACCGACGCTTGAAGCAGCGCTCCTTTCTTCTCGAGCTTGAACTCCGCCTTGCCTTTCTTGGCGTCGCTCACCGCGTTGGCCACGTCCATCGTCACGGTGCCGGTCTTGGGGTTGGGCATCAGTCCCTTTCTGCCGAGTATCTTGCCGAGCTTTCCGACGCTGCTCATCATCTGGGGCACGGCGATGACCGTGTCGAATTCCAGCCATCCCCCCTTGATTTTTTCGATCAGCTCTTCCGCGCCCACGTAATCCGCCTGGGCCTGCTTTGCCTCGTCCGCCTTCTCGTCCTTGGCGAAAACGAGGACCCTGATATTCTTGCCGGACCCCGCCGGAAGCACGACGGCGCCGCGTACGGACTGGTCGGATTGCTTGGGGTCGACACCGAGGTTGATCGAGATGTCCACGGATTCGTCAAACTTGCATTTCTTGTCCGCAATCTTTTTCAGGAGAGAAACAGCCTCGTCGAGCGGGTACACTTTTTCTCTGTCGACTTCCTTTCTCACCTCGTTGTACCGCTTTGATCTTTTTCTCATTCTATCACCTCAATGCCCATGGACTGGGCCGTGCCTTCCATCATCCTGGTCGCGGCCTCGACATCTTCCGTGTTCAGGTCAGGCATCTTCTGCTTCGCTATTTCCTCCAGGTCCTTCCTCGATATCTTTGCCACCATGTCCCGCTTGGGCTCTTTCGACCCTTTTTTAATACCGAGTTTCTGCAGGATCAGGATGGGCGCAGGGGGCGTCTTCGTGATGAAGGAGAAAGAGCGATCGGTGAATATCGATATGACAACGGGAATAATCGTACCGTCCTGCTTTTTCGTTCTTGTATTGAACTGCTTGCAGAATTCCATGATGTTGACGCCGTGCTGCCCAAGGGCGGGCCCTACGGGCGGGGCGGGGTTGGCCTGTCCCCCGGGAATTTGCAGCTTGATGACCGTCTGTACTTTTTTCGCCATGACATACTCTTCTATGTTTTCGTTAGTGCCATGTGACCCTTGGAATCCTGCGGCGAGGTCAAGGCCTCGTCCCGCATACTATGGCTTAAAATTGTCTTTTGAGATTAAAGGTTTGCTATATATAGATAAAAACATGCCGCAATGCAAGTAAAAAAATAAAAAATCCCAAATTAATCAAAGGCCGGCCGGAAATGTCAGGAAACCCTCTCTACCTGGGCGAAATCGAGCTCCACGGGGGTTGCTCTTCCAAAGATGGAGACCAGGACCCTCAGCCTCTGCCTCTCCGGTTTTACTTCATTTACGGTGCCCGTGAAATTGGCAAACGGTCCGTCCACGACCCTCACCGAATCGCCCTCGTCGAACACGATCTTCGGCTGCGGCTTGAAGCCTCCGTCTTCCATCTGTTTCAAGATACTGTTTATCTGATCGTCGGGAACCGGCGTGGGCTCCTGGCCGCCGACGAAATTCGTCACCTTCGGCGTGTGCCTCACCAGGATCCAGGATTTTTCATCCATTTCCATCTCGATGAACAGGTATCCGGGGAAGAATGATTTTTTTGAGCTTTTTTTCTTTCCCCGGCTCACTTCGACGACTTCCTCTTCAGGGATCATGATGCGTCCGAAGTTGGCCTGCATTTTTTCGGATTTTATTCTTTCCTCGATGGCGGACTTCACCTGCTTCTCGTACCCGGAATAGGTCGTGATGGCGAACCACTTCTTTGCCATGTAATCCCTCTTATTTATGGAAGGGGTCGGACCTTGAATTATGAATTTGGCCTGGCTTGGTGCCCATTTGCGGCAGGAAAGTAAATTCAAAATTCAAGGTCCGACCCCTGTATTAAAGTGAATAAATTAGCGTCGTAAACCAGCTCCAGAACGTGTCAAACAGGAAGAGGATTATAGAAACGATGATGGAAACGATGATAACGGCCACCACGGCGGCATAAAGCTCCTTTTTTGTAGGCCACGTCACCTTGGAGAGCTCGGTAACAACCTCGTAGGCCAGCTGGTTGACCCTTTTGTTGCGCCACAGGACAACGGCAGACACGACGGCGGCAAGAATGCTCGCTCCAATAACCGCCATTGAAACGGGCTCGCCGAAGGTGGACCACGTGGTCTCAATAATCTTGCTCAGGAGCCATGTGGCGATGGCAATGCCGGCCAGGTACATGAACTGGACGTATCTGGTGTAATCACCGACAGCCGCGGCCTGGCTCGTTTTTCCCGTTCCTTCCTTTGTCATGGTTTACCCTGATCTCTCCTTGAGGGTAGGGGCGACTTCAGTCGCCCGAGGTCCGGGAGGCTAAAGCCTCCAATTGTTCGGGAGGCTAAAGCCTCCAATTGTTCGGGAGGCTAAAGCCTCCCCTACCCCTGAGTTTGTTTTCGTTGCGGCAGGTCAGGAGGGATTCGAACCCCCAGCCTACGGATTTGGAATCCGTTGCTCTACCGTTGAGCTACTGACCTGTGCTCGTCCCCGGATTTTCCGGTATTGCCGGTTTGCCGGGATAACAATCATCGCAGAAATTGAAGTCAGGATCAGCGGGCCACTGATCAGCTTTTTGTTTCCTTGTGAACGGTATGGGATCGGCACCGGGGACAGTATTTTTTCGTTTCAAGCTTCTTAGTGCTCCCTCCCGCCTTTTTGTTCTTGACCAGGCTGTAGTTCTTCTCCTTGCAGGTGGTGCACTGCAAGAGGATTATATTCCTGTTGCCCATGTGTCTACTCTATAATCTCGGTTACAACGCCGGCCCCGATCGTCTTGCCGCCTTCCCGGATTGCAAACTTCTGCTCTTTCTCGAGGGCGACTCTGTCGATGAGGAAAACCGTCATGTTGTCGATATGATCGCCGGGCATGACCATCTTCACTCCATCGGGGAGCTGGATCGACCCGGTCACGTCCGTGGTCCTGATGTAAAACTGGGGACGGTAGTTGGGGAAAAAGGGAGTATGCCTTCCACCTTCCTCTTTTTTCAGGACGTACACCTTGGCATAGAAGGTCTTGTGAGGTGTAATGCTCCCAGGCTTGGCCAGGACCTGCCCTCTCCAGACCTCATCCTTCTTGACGCCGCGCAGCAGAACGCCGACGTTGTCGCCCGCCCTGCCTTCGTCCAGCATTTTCCTGAACATCTCGACGCCGGTGGCGACCGTCTTGCGGGTATCGCCGAAGCCGACGATTTCAACTTCGTCGCCCACGTTGACGAGGCCCCGCTCGACCCTTCCCGTGACGACCGTGCCTCGGCCCGTGATGCTGAAAACATCCTCGATCGACAGCAGGAAGTCCTTCTCCACGTCCCTGACGGGCTCGGGGAAGTAGCTGTCGCAGGCATCGAGCAGCTTGAACACGCTTCCCTCGCCCATCTCGCTCTTTTCGCCCTGCAGGGCCTTGAGCGCCGAGCCGGCGACCACGGGGATGTCGTCGCCCGGGAACTCGTACTTCGTGAGGAGCTCGCGCACCTCCAGTTCAACGAGCTCGAGCATTTCGGCCCTGTCGGATTCGGCAACCGCGTCGATCTTGTTGATAAAGACCACCATGGCCGGAACGCCGACCTGCCTTGCCAGCAGGATATGCTCCCTCGTCTGGGGCATGGCGCCGTCATCGGCGGCCACGACGAGGATCGCGCCGTCCATCTGGGCGGCTCCCGTGATCATGTTCTTGATGTAGTCGGCGTGCCCCGGGCAGTCAACGTGGGCGTAATGCCTCTTGTCGGTCGAGTACTCCACGTGCGCGAGAGCGATCGTGATCCCTCTCTCCTTTTCCTCGGGAGCCTTGTCGATCTGGTCAAAGGGCACGAACGTAGCCCGCTTGGGATTCTTTTCGGCAATAATCTTTGTGATGGCAGCCGTCAGTGTAGTCTTCCCGTGGTCGATGTGACCGATGGTGCCGATGTTCATGTGGGGCTTGTCCCTGACAAATTTTTCTTTCGCCATTGTTAGTTCCTCCGACTAAGTTATGTTACTCCGGCCAAATTGGCGGCAACAGTCTGATTCATGTCCTTTGAGCCTATCCTGAAACTCCATCCCGGCTCCGGCAGGCTGCCGGCCCCGGGGCCGAAGAAGCGGATTTTTCGATGGACTCTTATTAAAATCCCATATAATTATACAAATTCCATACCTCTTGCAAGAGGTTAATGAAAATTTATTACGGTTCGAGCCCACGATCGGAATTGAACCGACGACCTCCTCCTTACCAAGGAGGTGCTCTGCCGACTGAGCTACGTGGGCTTGAGCGGGAGAAGGGAATCGAACCCTCGACAATCAGCTTGGAAGGCTGACGCTCTACCAATTGAGCTACTCCCGCAGAAGCATTCCGGGGCCGCCCCTGTTCGCCGCATCCAAGTACAGCGCCCCGCAAATTCGAGACCACCCTCACCTGCGGCCGCGCTCGCGATCCGGCTCCACATGCACGCCCTCGCACCAGGCCTGGCCCCGGACTTCCGGGGTGCTGTACTAAAGAAAAGTCACCGACAGACTCCTCGTGGATGGAGGTGGATTCGAACCACCGTAGGCCTGAGCCAACGGGTTTACAGCCCGTCCCCTTTAGCCACTCGGGCATCCATCCGGTGCCGCGTCCCGCATCGCGCATGCGAACCCGCTCAATAAGATGAGCTGGCGATGGGATTTGAACCCGCAACCTGCTGATTACAAATCAGCTGCTCTGCCGTTGGGCTACGCCAGCACAGCACAGCGCCCCGGAAGTTAGGGACCACCGCTCACCTGCGGCCGCGCCTGTGGGCCAATGAGGCGGGGTCCCTGCGGAAGCAAGAAATCGAACAAGATGAAATAGCTTCCGTGGGGTGCACGTTGCGGCTTACGTCCTCGCGCCCTCGTCGATGGTGCCCTGCTGCGCCTGCCTCGGGCGCTGCGGGCGCGCTCGCGATCCGGCTCCACATGCGCGCCCTCGCTACAAGGCTGGTCCCGAACTTCCGGGACGCTGTGCTTCAATCCGCCGCGCCAGTTCACGGATATGTTGTAATTAAAGTTTAAATGATGTAATGTCAAGTTCTAAATATCAATACGCGGACCATCAATGGCGGAAAGCTGAAGATCTTGCTGGGCAAAATACACCCGAAGGAAAGGCTGGCGCTGGGCATAACGGGAGTGGCCCTGACCCTTCCCGTTCTCCTTCTGTCCCTCGTCCTTGCGGGGTCCATCGTGGACGGGAATGTCCATCTCGTTTCCTGTTTCTGGAAAACTCATTTCGCAAAAGAGTGCCACAGTTGCGGTATGACGAGAAGCTTTGCCGCCATGTGGGGGGGCAACATGAAGCTGGCCGGAGCCTTCAACAGGAGCGGGCCGGCGGCGTTCATCATGGTCTGGATTGTTTTTTTCCTCGGGACCTATTTTCTCGGGGACTGTTTTCGCTTGAGGCTGCAAAGGAAAAATTTATAAGCGATGTTCTGGAGCGCCAGGACAACCATGCAGGATAATTTCCTGGTGACGTCGACGTAACGACGAAAGATGACAGGGGACATCCTGAGTTCAAATGATAAAATTTTATTATGGAGGCATCGATGAGTAATCAGGGTTATGGTCAACCTCCCGGGGGTTCGCCTCCGGGTTACCCGCCGGGCGCGCCGGCCGCAGCTCCGCCGGGTTTCCCGGCCGCGCCGCCGGCCGGGCAGCCGCTCGGGTATCAGATGGGAGGCCCCATGCAGGGCATGCCGCCCCAGCCGGGCATGGACAAGCCGAAGATGGAGCCGATGGCGCTGATATCGATGATCACAGGCATCGTTTCCATCCTGTGCATCTTCCCCGGGTGCTGCTGCGGGCTCTCGTTTGTAGCGCCCGCCCCCGCGATCGCGGGTATCGTCCTTGGCATCATGGGCCGGAACAAGGTCAAGCAGGACCCCGAGAAGCTTACGGGCCAGGTCCTGGCCCTCGTCGGCATCATCTGCGGCGCCGTGGCCATCCTCGCGTTCCTGATCTGGATCGTGCTCTATGCTCTCGGCATATCCGCCCAGCTCATGCAGCAAATGTCACAAGGCATGGGACGCTAGCTAGATTCATTGTCATTATCCGTTCCTGCCCATGTTTTCCATTTTTGATTCCCACTGGTTGAACAGCGTGCCGACGGATCCGCCGATGCTGATCTCCCTGATCGCGGTGGCGAAAATGGGTGCGGTGGAGGCGATGACGACGTCGAATTTTTCCTTGATCTTTTTCAGCTTTTCCGGGCTGGGCAGGATGGTGTCCGTGAAGATCAATGAGTTGACGGGCGCGCCGAGCAGCCCGCGTTCCATGTCGTCCCAGCCCTTGCCGAGCACGGCGTGCGTGACCGCCACGTGGATATCTTCGGCGCCGGCATTTTTCATCTCCCTGCAGAAATTGGTGACCGTCCCCCCCGTGTCGATCATGTCGTCCATGTAAAAGACCGTCTTTCCGCTCACGTCGCCGATCACCTCGGCCTCGCGCACGACGTTGACTTCCCTGCTCTTGCGGCAGGGGACGAAATCGCAGCCGATGATCCTGGCGTAATGGGAGGCCACCTTTGAGAAGCCCAGGTCGGAAGCAAAGACGGCCCTCTCCTGGCCCCCTTTCTTCTTGATGATATGCGACATCTCGTCGATGAGAATGGGCGGGCCGTAGAGATGATCCACGGGAATGTCGACGAACCCCTGCGACGCGCCCGCATGCAGGTCCATGGTAAGGATCCGCTGCGCCCCGCTGGCCACCAGGTGCTCCATCTTCACCTTCAGGGATATGGGCACGCGCGGGGCGTCCTTTCTTTCCTGCCTCGA
This sequence comes from Pseudomonadota bacterium, assembly GCA_043813155.1. Classification (GTDB taxonomy): domain Bacteria; phylum Myxococcota_A; class Polyangia; order DRWM01; family DRWM01; genus JBDRLK01. The sequence goes on from JBDRLK010000146.1 coordinate 9,095, forward strand.
GTACCCGAAGTAGGGGACGACGGCCGTGATCTCGCTTGCGCTCGCCCTGCGCGCCGCGTCGATGAGGAAGTGGAGCTCGTCCCAGTGTTCCGCCGGGGGGTTTGTGGACTGGATGATAAAGACCTCGCACTTGCGGACGTTTTCATGTATCTGGACCCTGACCTCGCCGTCCTTGAATCGCGTCACCAGGGCATCGCCGAGCTTGACGTTGAGGCTCATGCAGATATCCTTGGCAAGCTTCCTGTTGCTGTTGCCGCTGAAAATCTTCACCAGGTTCATTGGTTGCCTCCCGGGATAGTCGTTAAAGGTCAATCCGTAAACAGATCACATTCCTTTTTCATTCCGCTTCCGGTGATCACGAATTTCTCGATGTACGAAATAATCGAGCGGCGCAGGTCCGCGGGAAGAAATTTCATGTAGTCGGGATCATGTTTTCCAATGACCTCGAAGAGCGCAAACTCCATGAGCCACCCGTCTTCCACGGCGGCCGCGAGAATCTGCCCCTCCGCGTCCTGCACGCCCCCGTCCTTTTTCATTTCTCCGTAGGCCTCCGCGGCCAGGGTGAGGCAGGCCATCTCCTCCATGAGGCTGATCTTGTAAGGCTTGGCCTTCATGCCGAAGGACATCCTGACCTCGGGGCAGTAGCGGAAGACGGCCTTGCACTGCGCGTACGACGCGATCCACGGGCTGCCGGCCGGGCCGGCGCAGAGGACCGCGCCCTCCGGCGTCACTTCCACGAACAGCTCGGGGCGGAAGGAGGTCTTTCTCACCGCGCACCCAAGCTTGCCGTGCGCGTCCAGGTATTTTCCCGGAAGATCCCAGTCGGGATAATAGTAGAGCGACAGGATCACCTTGTCCAGGGCCGCCTCGTACGCCTTCTTGTCCATCAGCACGTCCGCCAGCGCGAGGAGCGATTCGCTGTGCGACGGGTTGACTTCAACTTCTTTCTCGAGATTTTGAATGCTCTTTTTTTTGTTGCCGGCCTGCTGGTAGCAGCCGGAAAGCAGGTGGT
>JBDRLK010000147.1:0-7273 GCA_043813155.1 Pseudomonadota bacterium
GGCAAGGTGTGCTACGTGCGCAGCGCGCGCCACGTGGCGTACTGCACGCGCACATGCAGCAGTGACGAGCAATGCCCCGAGGAGTGGAAGTGCCTTCAGGTCCCAAAAATGCCCGAGGGGGAGCGCCTCTGCCTGCGCCCCTGAAGTGCCCTGAAATCGAGTTCAGGCACGCCGAGGGCGTGCAGCTACAGGCGGGCCGAGGGCCCGCAGCTACAGCAGATCCTTGGAAACGATCCTGTAGGTCTTGTAGATTTTTCCGCCCATGAGCTCGATGCCGCGGTTGATTTTATCGTTGTCCTCGAGCGTCCAGGAACACTCCCCCTTCTCGATTCCCATCTGCTTGGCGCGCCTGTGCATTTCCACGTAGAGAAGGACGGAAAGGTATTTCATGCCCTTGCCTCGCATCGACTTTTTGATCCCCAGGATCAGGAGCCGGGCGCTCTTCGGGGGATTGTGTTTCAGCCGCCACAGGAACCGCAGGAGGTCGAACCAGCTGTTGCACCTGCCCATGTCGCGAAGCGTTTCGTTGATGTCCGGAGCGCCGAAGACAACGGCGACGGGCTCGCCCTCGAGCTCGGCGATGAGAACGAATTCCTTGCGCAGGATGGGCTTGAGGTTTTTCGCGATCTGTTTTGATTCTTCATCGCTCAGGGGGAGCGACCCCCAGTTGTCCGACCAGGCGTCGTTGTACACGTCGGTGATGATCTTGATGTCCCGCTCCAGCTTGGTCATGTCCGCTTCCCTGATGACGAGCCCGGGAGTGTCCTTCTGCATGTCCGCCGCGGCCACGGCCATCTCGGGTATGTCGCCGATGACATAGGTCCACGCGTACAGGTCTTTCTCTTTCTTATAGCCCAGGTCCTCGACATGCTTGAGGTAATACCGGGGGTGATGCGTCATCATGACGGCAGGGGGCGTGTCGAACCCGTCGATGAGAAGCCCGCACTCGTTGTTGATGTCGAAGTTGAAGGGGCCCAGGACTCTCCCGGCGCCCCGGCCGCGAAGGATTTTTTCGCCTTCGTCGAAGAGGGCCCTGGATACCTCGGGGTCGTCGATGAATTCAGGGAAGCCGAAGAAGCCCGTGCCGGCTCCGTACTTTTTATCGTGAAGGCTGTTGGTTTGAACCGACAGCCTTCCGGCAAAGCTGCCGTCCTTTTCAGCCAGGAGAAGGTCGGCCGTGCCCCACCCGTAGAAAGGGTTTTTTTTCGGGTTGAAGAAATCCGTCAGCTCCTTGAGAATGGGGGGGACCCATAGAGGGTCCTCGCGGTAGATTTCGCGCGGACCGAGGATGAATTGCCTGATATCCTTTTTTGTTTCGGCTTTGCGAACCGTGATCATTGACAGGCCTCCTTTGAATTCATTAGAAGCCATCTACAAAAAAATACCCGGGCAGGGGAGCCTTCAGGCTCCCGTCGTTCATGGGCACGCCGAGGGCGTGCAGCTGCAAGGGCGGCAAAAGCCGCCCCTGCCCGTGTTTGGGGTGCACGGGGCACTAATCTGGAGTTTCGCCATTTTTCCTGCTGCGACCGGCTCATGCCGGCCGGCACTGCGTTGGCCGGCCATTTTTTTTCCTCGACGTACATCAAGTACGTCTGCGTCAAAAATAGCCGTCCGCCTTGTGGCGCCTCGGCCTGCGCTCGGTCTCGCTACGGAAAAATGGCGAAACTCCAGATTAATGAGATGGCTTCTAATCCTCTTGCATTGTACAATCCATCCCCGGCCCTTTGCAATGATCTTTAATTCTTCTTTTTGGGTTTGTCGGGAGGCTTGGGAATCGTCTTCTTGGTCTCGATCTCGATTTTGCCGCCCGTGAGAAGGCGGATGAGAGTTAGAAGCGGCTCCATCCTTTCGGGCGGAAGGAGCCCCTCGAGGGTCAGGTGCTTGTCCTGCCCCTCTTTCCACACCGCGAAGTCGATAAGCTTGTTGATGCCGAGCATTTTTATGAGCTTGTGGTTTCTTATGGGCTCGAGCTTTTCATTCCACATGGCAATGAATTTCTGCGGGTCCTGGTCGTTTTCGAATCGGGCCGCGCCCTCCACGCTGACGATGCTCTGGCCGAAACGCCCGATGACCATGGCTTCAACAGGGAGCGGAAAGTTTTTCCCCTTGTTCATTTGAGCCATGATCTTATCGAATTCGACGCTGCCCGCCACAACGGCGGGCGGTATTGTGCGCCCGTCTTCCTGGGCCCCCGCCGGCATGCCGTAGCCGAGCCTGAGCAGGCGCTCGAGCGGCCCTATCAGGTGAACCCCGTTTCCGCTTTCATTGCTGGTGGAATCGATCATGGTTTTTATGCTGTCGCGCTTGGATATGTGAACCACGCCGACGATCTTGTCCCGCGGGAAAAAATATACCCACGGCAGCTTGTTGAATTGCTTTTTCGAGGGCTGGACAACGTCCCTTCCGCTGATCCGGTACCAGTTCTCCTTTATGCCGAACGAGCGGAAATGCCTGGAAACGGCCTTGCGTATCATTTTCTCGTCCTGGTTGTGGCGCAGCATGAGATACGTTTCGGTTATGTCGAACGGGTCCTTCGTGGCAATCAGGACGGAGTCGATCTGCTGAAAGAAATCGAGGTCGCTTCCCCCGGCAATGGAATCGAAGTAAGGCATTTTCTCAAACGAGCCTTCGAATATCTCCTTGTCCGGCCTGGACCTCAACATGGACAGCGAGATCAGGCCGGCCAGCTTGATATCGGGAGGAAGCCACACGAGCAGGTCCGGCAGCTGGTCCTCACCCTCGCCGAAGAAGCTGCCGGCCACGCTCGGCTGGCCGGCCGCCTCGGGCTCGCCGCCTGCGCTGTATGGGTTGGCCTCCATGATTTCCTCTATTTTCTCGTTGATTTTCGCCTCTGTTTTCTCCGCGCTTTCACCCTTGCTCTCCGGCCCGCCCCCGTCCTGCGCCTTTTTTCCCATCACCTTCCCGGCGAAAATGTTCTGCCAGTGCCCCGGCTTCCCGGGAGGGGCCGCCGCCTCCACGGGGTCTTTTTCATCCTTTTCCCCGTCCCCTTCCTTTGCCTTGTCGCCGGCGCCGGCCAGCGTGCTCCCCATATCGTCCTCCTCGTCCTCTTCGTCTCCGACCTCGCCTTCCAGCTCGTCCACATCCTCTTCGTCGACGATTTCTTCGGCCAGCTCGTCGAGCAGCTCAAGCTCGTCCTCTTCTTCGTCCTCCTCGTCGTCCAGCTCGTAGAGGGATATCTCCGGGGACTTGCGGGCGGGAATTGAAAAAATATCCTCCCTCTCTTCCGCCAGCCGCTTCAGCACCTCCCTTTCGAGGTCCATGTCTTCATCATCATCTTCGAGATCCTCGAGGTCCTCGTCATCGAAAAGCTCGTCTTCCTCCTCGTCATCGAGGCCGAGCAGCTCATCGATGAGTGTTTCCGCCGGTTCGTCTTTGACCGTCTTGATCTGCAGGCCTCCTGAAAGCATGAACACGGGCTGCTTGTCGGCGGGCGGCTTTTCGAAGCGCAGGACAAAGAAGAATACGACCGGCATGACAAGAAGATGCACCAGGAAAGACAGCGAGCCGGCCTTGAGCCAGAGATGCTTCTTTCTCCTGACAAAAGCGGCAATAAAGAGGCCCAGGTGCTTCAGGGCTATTTTGAGATGGCCGGATTCCATTGCTATTTTTTCAACACTGCCTGCCCGGTTTGACAACCTGGCAATAAAGTTGATTTATAATAAGCCGATTATATAGACAATATACACTGATATTCCTTTATATTCCCTGTAAATGCAACAGCCATGCCATTATTCCGGATGTTTTCCGGAAATTCATTTGCCTGAAAGTTTGCCTGGAAGTAATATCAACATAACGTGCGGTTCGGAGCGACAAAACCCTTGCCGGCAGGGCTGCTGCAGGCGCGCTGTTTACGGCCTTCCTGGTATTCCACCTGCACGATTATTATGCAGAGGAATATTCGCTTCTTTTAACCTTCGAGCTGTGCGCGCTTTTTTTCATCCTTCTCCTGTCTGCGGTCTTCTCGCGCGGCGCGGGCACGGAAAGCGTGCTGGCCGGCATTGCCCGGTTTCCCGCCGAGCTTGGCGGTCGGCTGATATCGGTAGCGCTGTGCGGCGCGTGCGCCGCGGCGTTCTTTCTTCCCCTTTGGCAAAACCCGAAGAGCATTCTCATCTTTACAACGGCCTGCGGTTTTCTCATTCTGCTTCTCATGTTTTTTTCCAGGGGGCCGATTCGAGGCGCCCTTTGCGCGGCAGCCTGTCTCTTTCTCTTCCTGCTGACAAGCACCCAGCTTTACCAGGCCATGCCGTTTTTCCCGCAGCAAAGCGTTGTATTGAAAACGGCGATCGTGCTCGCCTTTGCCGGGCTGGCGGTCTGTGCCGCGGCGAATGCCTCGAGCAGGGCCATTCTCATCGTGTCGGTTGTCGCGGGAACCGCCCTGCGCGTCATTGCGCTGCGCCAGTGGGAGCTCAACGCGTTTTTGAGGGACATGCTTCCCCTGATCGAGTCCGCCCTCTCGTCGTTCGTGGACGGACGCAATCCATACCGGCTGTATTATCTCACCCACGATGTTCCTCTCACCTACATGCCCGTCATGTGGCTGTCCTATCTTCCGGCCTGGCTGGCGGGCATCGACATACGCTGGATGAACGTTTGCTTCGCGCTCCTGACCTCCGTCCTGATCTATCGATGGGGGGGCGTTGCCCCGGGCGGGAATGTTGCCGGGCGCCCGGGCGCGGGGCGGCTTGCGGGCCGCCTGCTTCCCCGCGAATCGGGGCCTCTTTTTCTCATGGCGGCGATCGCGTTCATGTTCCAGACCGAGATTTTCTGGAACACGGTGCACGGAGAGCCGCCGGCCTATTGGCTGTGGCTGGCGCTGATGCTGACCTGCGTGCAATCCGGCCGGCTCCTCTCTGCTTCGGTCCTGCTGGGCGTCGCGATCGCCACGCGCCACTTCAGCATCCTGTTTGTTCCATTTTTCGCAGTCTGGCTGAAGGCAATCGGCTGCGCGTGGAAGGACGTCATTGCCAGGGTTCTCGTCGCGGGCGCCGTTGCCGTTGCCCTGGTCCTGCCATGGCTGATGCGCAACCCTGATTCCTTTCTCTTCGGCACGTTCGAGTGGCTCGTCAAGTACGGGCCTGCCTACGAGCCGGCGTGGGTCTACCAGCTCGGCTTTCAATCAACCCTGTACGAGGCGGGGTTGAAAGACTGGTTTTTCGTGATCCAGAACAGCTCCTTCGCCGCTATTCTCGCGGCCGCGGCGGCGGCCGTTTTCCTGATGAGGCGCGCGGGCCGCAGGGAGCTTGCAGTAAAAACCCTGTGGGCGGGGTGCGGCCTGGCCTATTTTGTTTACGTCCTGCTGGGCAACATGGTGTGGAAGTCGTTTTTCGTGTCCACGTTCCTGCTGGCGATCCTGGCCTTCGCGGCAGCCGGCCCGCCCTCCCCAAAAGCCTTCATGCCGGGCAGCAGGGCCCTGAAAGCGATCCTCATCGCCCTGCTTGCCCTGGTGAACATCGCGGCCGGCGCCTTCGTCGTGAAGTCGCTGCGAGCGTGGAATGACCGCAGCGACGTCGCCGCCTTTGCCAGGGAGACGATGCCGCTTCTCGAGGAAGGAGACCTCCTGATCGACTACAGTTATTACAATGCCTTCCATGTCTTCCAGGGCAGCGCCTATGCGCCGGACATCTATGCCACGATAGGCCAAGGCATGGACATAACGGTAACAGCCTGGCCGCGCAACCACGAGCTTGCCGGGCACGGGCGGGTGCTGCTGTTTGACGGCTACGGCGCGCATGACCCGGGCACGGAGCTGGCGGACATTGCAGGCACGTACGAGAAGATCATGGAGGAAAAGAGGGGAAGAAGCCGGTTTTACATTTTCAAGTCACCTTCCTACGTCAAAGACCAGGTTGAAGCGTGGCGCTTCAGCAGGCATTTCAACGCGGTGCAGGATATCGAGATGAGGGGCGAGCGGCCTCCCACGTTTCACGGCTGGAAATACGAGGACAAGGTCCTTTATGAAGGAATGGACCCGTGGGTCTGGACAGGCCCCTACACCTGCCTGTCGGCGGGAGGGGGCTTTCCTTCGATCTTTTCCCAGCTCATGGAGGGCAAGACCCTGCACATGAAAACGCAGCAGCCCGGCCGCGGGGCTCTCTGGCTGTTTACCTCTTTTGACGACAGGATGTTCGTCAGGCCGCTCGGGTCGGTCATGATCCGGGTGAAGGCCGGAAAACTGGAGAAGACCATAGAGCATCCGGGAGAAAGGGGGATTTATTCCTGGTACCTGGGCAGGGTCGAGAAGCGTGACCTCGTCATGGACATCGAAACGGAAAAACCGGGGCCGGGAATGCTCTGTTTCGACCTGGTGGTGATGGCGTCGAAGGCTGCGGGGGAGATTGGGGATGGGGTCGTCAATCCTTGACTGCCCCTTGATTTACGGCGGCTTTCCGGTTAAACAGATGGGTCTTATCATGAAGGATCGCGAATCGCTGAAAAGAGAGCTCAAGGAGATGATTATCGACGTCCTTGCTCTCGAAGACATTACCCCCGAAGACATCGAGGATGACGCCCCGCTTTTTATCGGAGGGCTGGGTCTCGATTCCATCGATGCTCTCGAGCTCGTGGTGGCGCTCGACAAGAGCTACAAGGTCAGAGTCGATTCGGAAGAGAAGGGCAGGAAGATCCTTCGCGACATCAACAGCCTTGCCGACTTTCTGATCAATCAGGGAAAAGAGTAAGAGCAATGTCCGGCAACGTCGTCATCACCGGCCTGGGAGCCGTGTCCTCGCTCGGCGTCGGCATAGACGAGCACCGCGAGGCCCTCCTGGGCGGCAGGCGCTGCATGGCCGCGCCCACGGTGTTTGACGTCGGACAGAGCGAGCCCTTCCCGGTCGCGGAAATCAAGGCCGGCGGCCGGTTCGCAAAGCTGCCGGCAAGCCTGGAGAGGTACGACACGCGGGAGGCAAGAATCTGCCGCCATGCCTGCCGCGAGGCCTTGTCGGACAGCGGGGCGCCGGATTTTTACGACCATGACATCGCCTTTTACGTGGGAACAACGTCTTCAGGCGTCCACGAGCTGGAAGAGGCCTGGGCCGGGTACAAGAGCACGGGCGCCGTGGCCGCGGAATGGGATTTCGCCAACCAGCACCTTGCGGGAGCCATTGCACGGGCCATGGTCAAGAGCCTGGGCCTGACGGGAATGCACACCACCGTGTCGACGGCCTGCTCGTCGAGCGCCAACGCCATGATCCTGGCCGCGCTGGATATCATCGAGGGACGCTGCAGGGCCGCGGCCGTGCTGGGCGTCGATACG
>JBDRLK010000148.1:0-2331 GCA_043813155.1 Pseudomonadota bacterium
ACCCTGACGGCAAAGGTCACCATGTGCGCGTCCCATCCCTCGTACAGGTGCACCCGGCCGGAAAGGATGGCGCAGGGGACCCCGGCCGCCTCGAGAAGAACCAGGGTTCCGCTGTGGCCCTGCACGGACGGGCGCGGCACATGGGGAATGTCCGCGTAGGGAATCTTCCTGATGTTGTCCGCAAAGGGAAAGATCGAGGCGCCCAGCCCGCTTCCCAGGACCGCTCCCAGCACCGGCTTTTCGCCTCCCCGTGAAGCAATGGCGTCGGCCGCCTCGCTGATTTTCTGCATGTATGTCTTTTCCTGGTCCATGAATCCCTCCCGGGACGGCTCAGCGGGGCTAAAGCCCCGCACTACGTTACATTTCATCGAGAATGATGGCGCCCCTCGCGCCCGGGTCCGCGTCGCCTGTCTCGAACGCGCCCAGGGCGATGGTCGAGGCCTCCTCGAGCTTTTCTCGCATCGAGCTGTACAGCGTGGCCAGCTTCTCGCCCTGGTCAACGCGCTCCCCGGCCTTCCTGTGCAGGTAAATCCCCGCACCGAAGTCGACGTTGTCCTCCGCCTTCACCCTTCCAGCCCCGAGGGCAATGCACGCGTACCCCACGGCACGGGCGTTGATGCCCGTGACCCACCCCGCCTCGGCCGCATGGATGTCCGTTGAAAACTCCCCCACGGGGCACCGGGTCGGATCATCCACCATGGCCGCGTCCCCGCCCTGCAGCGCCACGACCTGTTTCAGGCGCTCCAGCGCCTCGCCGCCGGCGATCTTCCGCTCGCACATCTTCTTCGCTTCGTCGATCCCGGCCGCCGCGCCCCCCAGGACCAGCATCCACGCCGACAGGTGAAGGGTCACCTCCCTGAAATCATCGGGCCCCTTTCCGCGAAGCATGTCGATCGCCTCGGCTGCTTCAATGCCGTTTCCGCAGGCCCTTCCCAGGGGCTGGTCCATGGCCGTCATGACGGCCTTGACCTTCACGCCGCGGCCCTTGCCGATCCTGATCATGGTCCCTGCAAGCTCCCGCGCCTTTTCGATGTCCCGCATGAAAGCCCCCTCCCCGACCTTTATGTCCAGCACGAGACCCTCGATGCCCTCGGCAAGCTTCTTGCTCATGATGCTCGAGGCGATCAGCGGTACGGACTCCACGGTTCCCGTCACGTCCCTCAGGGCGTAGAGCTTGCGGTCCGCGGGCACGATGTTTTCCGTCTGGCCCGCGAACACAAGGCCCGTTTTTTCCAGGACATCCAGGAAAGCGCCGGCGCTGAGCGTAACGTCCATGCCGAGGGACTCGAGCTTGTCCAGCGTTCCCCCCGTGTGCCCCAGCCCCCTGCCGGAGATCATGGGCACGAGCACGCCGCACGAGGCCACCAGCGGGGCCAGCGCCAGGGACACCTTGTCCCCCACGCCGCCCGTCGAGTGCTTGTCTATCTTCGCGCCCTTAAGATGATCCAGGTTGATGATCCCGCCCGAGCCGATCATGGCGTCGGTCCACACGTCCAGCTCCTCTTCCTTCATCCCCCTGAAGTAGATGGCCATGAGCAGGGCGCTGATCTGATAGCCCGGTATCGAGCCGTCGGTGAACCCTTCGATGATGTGTCTCACCTCCCCGGGAGCAAGGACGCCGTTGTTGCGCTTTTTTATGATCAGTTGCGGTACGTTCATGCTTTCCTCCGGGTCTCTGGCAGCCATATTGACAAACGCGCAGCAGGATTTAAATTATTATACGTTAGCGAGGTAAAATCAATATGCCAATCTATGAATACAAATGCGAGGCCTGCGGCAGAGTCTTCGAGGAACTCGTCATGCGCACCGGCGGCGAAGAAGAAACAGCATGCCCTGAATGCGGCTGCGCGGAAACGAAGCGGCTCGTCTCCTCGTTCAGCTCGGCGGGAGGCTCGTCGGGCGATGCGGACGGCGCAGCCCACTCCTGCGGGTCCGGCGGCGGCGGCGGCTTCACCTGAGGCTAGCCATCCCGATGCTCCGTCGGAGCATGCCAAACCAACAAATGGGCAGGGGAGGCTTTAGCCTCCCGTTTCCCTCCTCATGGGCAGGGCGACTTCAGTCGCCCGGTTGAACAAACTTTCGGGGGAGGCTAAAGCCTCCCCTACCCTGCAGGGCGATAATCGGGGGAGGCTAAAGCCCTGAATATTATACACATAATTTTCAGGGCCCCACCTATCTCGTATAAATATTATTTTCTTATAGTATTTATTGAAATAGTATTATCGTAAGTTTCAAGGATAATCAAGACATTCAGCGGGCTCCATAATCCCGCGAAAAGCCCGCGGATCGGCGAAGGCAAGAGGCCGAGGTGCTAAGCCAGCCGAGACAAGA
>JBDRLK010000149.1:0-5733 GCA_043813155.1 Pseudomonadota bacterium
CGACATCATCCTGAAGCGCAGGGAGCGATCCGGGCTGATGATCGCGTTTTACGAGCGGGCCCTTGACCGCCTCGACGACCGCTGGGCCAGCCGGGGAAAAACAGGCGAGGACCTGCTTCCGCCGGACCACCCTTACGCAGGGGACATCGATATCTTCGGCAAGGGGTCCCTGTTCGAGCTCCTCTGCGCGGCCAGGACCATGGCGGGCGAGCGCGCGCTAGCGGCCTGGCTCTGCGCGCCGGCCACGGCAGAAACCATACGCATGAGGCAGCAGGCCGTGCAGGAGCTGCGAGCCGGCCTCGACCTTCGAGAGGACCTTGCGCATTACGGAAGCGACGTGCGCTCGGGCGTGCGCCCGGGGAGCCTGGCGTCGTGGGCCGGGGCGCCGCGCCTCCTGACCTCGCGGCCAATGCGCGCCGCGGCCGTTGTCCTCGCCGTTCTGGCCCCGGCCTCACTGGCCGCCTGGATCGCGTGGGGCCGGCCGCTTGCTTTTTTTGCAGTGCTGATCCTGGAAGTTGTTTTCGCGAGCATGTTGAGGAGGAAGACAAAGAAGGTGGAGCAGGCCGCTTCCGGGCCGAGCCGCGAGCTTAATGTTCTTGCAGGCGTGCTTGCCCGCCTCGAGCGCGAGCCATTCGAGAGCAGGCTGCTCGTGGATCTCCAGGCCGTCCTCAAGGAGGGCGACATGTCCGCCTCGAGGAGGATCGCGAAGCTCGAGCGCCTCGTGGGCCTGGTGCAGGCCCAGCGCAACCCCCTGTTCGCCCTGATCACCTTCCCGGTCCTGTGGGGCGTTCACCTGTCCTTCATGATCGAAGACTGGCGCGAGCGCTGGGGCTCCCGCGTGCCTTGCTGGCTCGAGGCCGTCGGCGAGCTCGAGGCTCTCTGCTCCCTGGCCGCTTACGCCTATGAGCACCCCGGCGACCCGTTCCCGGAAATCGTCGAGGAGGCGGGCGCCGCTGTCTTTGACGCGGAAGGGCTCGGCCATTCCCTTATCCCGGCATGCAGGTGCGTGCGTAACGACATGAGGCTGGGAGAAAACCCGGCCATCATGATCGTGAGCGGATCCAACATGTCGGGTAAGAGCACGCTGCTTCGCACCGTGGGCGTCAACACGGTTCTGGCCCATGCGGGCGCGCCGGTGCGGGCCGTGAAGCTTCAGCTGTCGCCCCTGGCAATGGGAGCCACGATTCGCATCCTGGACTCGATCCAGAGCGGCACATCGCGTTTTATGAGCGAGATCACGCGGCTCAAACAGATCATGGACATGGCGTCCAGGGAGAACAGCGGTTTTCCCGTGCTGTTCCTGCTGGACGAGATCCTGCACGGCACGAACAGCCATGACCGGGCCATCGGCGCCGCGGCTCTCGCAGAGGCGCTCGTCAAGGCAGGGGCCATCGGGCTCATGACAACGCATGACCTGGCCCTGGCCTCGATCGCCGACAACATGGGGAAGGCGGCGGCCAATGTTCATTTCATGGATCGATTCGAGGATGGAAAGCAGTCTTTCGACTTCAAGCTGCGAAGCGGTGTTGTGCAGGGAAGCAATGCCCTGAAGCTGATGCGAAGCGTGGGCCTGGAAGTTTAACAAACATTGTAACTATGTCCCGGGTAGGGGAGGCTTCAGCCTCCCGGTCCTCCCTGGTTAACCGGCGGGCGGAGGCTGAGGTGCGGGCGGGGCCGCGGGAGCAGGAGCAGGAGCCGGTGAGGGCTCTGCAGCGGGCCATGGAGCGGGAGCGGGAGCGGGGGCCGGGGCAGCGGCAGCGGCAGCGGAAGCGCCCAGGCCGAGCACCTCCTCCAGGAACCTGGCCGAACGGCTCAGAAACTCGAGCTTGCTGGCGCGGCGGTCAACGGAATGCCCTTCTTTTTCCATGATCATGTACTCGACCTTGATGCCTTTTGCCTGCAGCGCGCCAACGATCTGGTTCGATTCGCTGCACGGCACGCGCGGGTCGTTCCGGCCCTGGTAAACGAACAGGGGGTCGGCGATCTTGTCGGCATGGCTGAGCGGCGAGACGGATTCGAGAAACGTGCGGTCCGATTCCGGGTCGCCGAACTCGGCCACGGCCAGCTCGCGCAGCGAGCCCATGGTGGTCTTGACCAGAGTGACGAGGCTCGAGATACCCACTGCGTCGATGCCCGCGGCCCAGGTAAAGGGCTGGAAGGCAAGCCCCATGAGCGCCATGTAGCCGCCGTAACTGCCGCCGAAGACCACGAGCCGCTTGGCATCGGCCCAGTACTGGTTCGAGACCCACTGCCCGACCATGCCCATGTCCTCCACGGACTTCATCCTGCTCTTGACATTGTCGGCCTGCTCGTAGGACCTTCCGAATCCGGCGGACCCCCGGACATTGGGCTGGACCACGGCATACCCCTGCGAGATGAAGAAGGCGGCAAAGGGGTCCCAGTCGACCATCGAGGACGAGGCCGGGCCGCCGTGCATATCCACGATCACGGGCAGCCTCTTTCCCGGCGGAAGGTTCCGGGGAAGGGTGATGTTTGCCGGGACGTTGATCCCGTCCGTCGAAGGTATGCTCACGATCTGCACGTGGACCTTGGGCAGGTTCTCGAGCTCGGGCCTGGTTTCGCTTCGCAGGGCGGTGAGCGTCGATTTCTTGAAATCGATCGCATGGATATCGGTCGGCCTGTCCACCGTGGAGAGGGTGAGGGGGCATGTTGCCGATGCTTTTTCGCAGCGGCCCGCGTTGACGGCGCCGAGCGGAATGTCGGGCGTGTCGAGCAGCGCCAGGGTCTGGGCGTTCATCAGGCGAAGCTCGCTGTGATCGCCGGCGTGAAGAACGGCCAGAAGTCTGCTGCCTTCCCCGGCTACCAGGAAGTCCTGGAACACGCCCCTGGGCTGGTTTCCTTCCCTGTACATGGCCTTCTTTTTTCCGGTCGCGGTCTCGAGCTTGAGGATGTAGGCCTCGTCCTTGCCCAGGTCCGTGCTCACGAAAACCTCGCTGCCGTCCGCGCTGAGCGCGGCGGCAAAAACCGCGTGGGCCTGTCCCTGGGGAGGATAGAGGAGCCTGCTCTGGCCCTGGGCCGTGTCAACGACAAAGACCTCCATCTCGGAAAAGCTCTTGACGGCCAGGAGCAGCGCCACGGACCCGTCGCCCGAAATGTCCTGAAGCAAGGCGCGTCGCTCCATGCTCACGATCTCCCTGGGGCTTTCCGCGGCAAGGCCCTGGGCATAGAGGATCGTGCGTGTTTCCTCCAGCAGCGCGGCGGTGTAGAACATGGTGGAGCCGTCCGCTGTGACGATCGGCGGTCCGCGCTGCAGGTCGCCCTCGGGCGTGAGGCACGCGGGCTCGCCGCCGGCCGCGGGCGCCGACCAGATGCGATACTGCTCGTTGGCGCCCACGTCGCTCAAGTAAAGGACGTTCGCCCCATCCGGAGTGAAGACCGGGTAGTGCGCCCGCTCTTCCATTTTTGACAGGCGCAGCGGTTCCTTGTCCTTCTTCCCTGCCGGCGCAACGTAGACCTGGCTCAGGCCCTCCCTGTTGGACACAAACGCAACCGTGGCGCCGTCGGCGGACATGGCCGGGCTCGAGTTCGTGTACAGGTCCACGATGGCCGCCGCCGCCTTTGCGAGCTCCTCGTCGCGCGCAACCTGCTGAGGCGTCCGCGCGGTCGGGACAACGTCCTTGGCCGCAACCCCGGGCGTTTCAGCGGGCAGAGTGGTGCCCGCCTTCATGCAGGCGCCGAAAGCGCACAAGCAACAAAAGAGGATGATAAGCTGCCGACCTTTTACTCTCATTCCTGGCCTCCTTGTACTACTAAGGCGTAGCTTTTGGTTTTTTGTAGCAGGATTATGGAACAGCCCTGATCGCTCGGCTACCAGCCTTCAGCTTTCAGCAATCAGCACTCAGCTTCGAGGAATCGTTCCTCCAAAAGCTGAAAGCTGAAAGCTGATCGCTTTTTGGCTGCGGCCGAAGGCCGCGCTGTGTTATTTATAAACCACGTTTGGATGTGAAAATCAATGGGGCCGGACATTCCCGATACCATTACCCCGGCCACGGCGTAATCATTTTCTCATGCAATGTTTTCCCTGATGATGTTGACCGCGCGCTCGGCCATGGATTCGGCCGGCTCCGGGTGCACGCTGGGCTTTGCGTATGAAAAATTCCAGAACAGGCGGCCGGAGAACGTGTTGGCCGAGGACCCGAAGAGGCCGGATGAGGACATGGCCATGCCGAAGTGCAGGCCGTCCAGGGAGAAAGCCTCGTAGTTGTCCGGGATGTCCAGGCGGCCGATAGTGCTTACGGGTATGACCATGGGCCGGGAGCCGTCGCCCTGGCGCAGCATTTTACGCGACCCTTTCTCGTCGGGCGTTCTCGTGGAGCGCGTCCAGTACAGAATCCGGCAAAGCCAGGGGAAGTAGTAAAAGTGAAATCCCCGCCCGATCCTCCGGCGCAGCTTCCCGCGGATCTCCCTCGCGAGTCCCCAGAGAGTGGAGCCCGGATCGATTGAATGGCTGGTTTCCGCCATGGAGATCATCATGGTCAGGGTGTCCGGGGAGACAGGCTCCTCGAACCGCTTGCGAAGATCCACGAGGGACAGCTGGATGGCGCGCGTTTTCTTTTTCTCAGGGTATTGCGCGGCAATGGCCATGAGCTGCGCTGCGGTCAGCGTCGTGTGCACGGAGCAGCCGTTGGCTTTCGCCCTTTGCACGAGAGCCGTGGTTTGCTTTGCGTCCAGGGTTGTCAGGATGAAGCGGTCCCTTCGCTTGTCGGCCCACACGCGTTTGACCGTTGATGCGTCGACGGGCCGTGACACGGCGCGATGCAGGTTGAGCGCCGCTGTGTGGCCCGCCATGCGCAGCAGGCCGCTCGCTCCCGAATGTCGCCGTGGAATGCGATGCTCCAATGGCCCGGCTTCCGGCATGTGGGCGAGCGCGGCTTTTTTACCCTTGAGAATGTCGCGTGCAGCGCCCAGCACGTCGCGCACGAGCGAAGCTCCGCAGATACCGTCCGCAATGGAATGATGAATGGTGAACACAAGGGATTGAGAAGCATCATCATGGTCTGCCGCAGCAACGGCCATGAGCGGTCCCTTCTCCGAGTCGAGACCCCTGTTCTGTTCTTTTTGAAGGAAGCGCACGAACGGGTCGTCGTGGCCGGCGAACCGTTCCCGCGGCCGCGGTACGCCTGCGTGCGCGAGGGGAATGGGAAGGCTGCAGGGCATGAACACGGCGCCGAGCTTTGTGTCCGGGACGATGCGGGCCCTGAGCAGGGGGTGGCGGTCCTGGACGGCGGCCAGGGCTTTTTCGAGCACGTCCCCCGGCAGGGACCCGGAGAGATGGGCCGTGTACGAGAAATTCGTCCTGGATGCCAGGTCCATGATCCAGTACGTGTATTCCATGTGGCCCAGCGGCCGTATGATCTCCGAATGGCTCATCAAATAATATCTCTTTCCCAAGATTATAGGATGAGGCAGTGAAAAACAAGATTGCCGTTGAAGCTTGAGCTGTGCAAGTCAACGGGACCTGGTACAGAAATATCAATTGGACTGGTATTTTATTGCAGAGTTGATAAAAAGACTTCCGGAAGAACGATGTCATGAAAATGAGAGCCATTAGACTTTTCGATTCAACCGTGGCAGCCTGCGCACTATGCCTTTCCATTTCCCTGGCCATGGCCTGCGGACCCTCGGTCCAGGAAAGCGAGAGCACGTTCAGGTACGGTACCACGACGGTGGAGATGGAGGTCGATGACTACGAGCCGAAAAAAAAGAAAAAGA
>JBDRLK010000150.1:0-7727 GCA_043813155.1 Pseudomonadota bacterium
CAAAACGTAGTTATAGTTGCCGCCCGAGCACACGAAGCCGTCCTCGCAGTTGACAACGTCCCCCCAGTCCGTGCAGCCCGATTCCTGCATCTCGCAGACCAGGTAGCCGCGTCCCGCGCATATGCGCGCGCCCTCCGTGCACTGGTCGGCGCAGGCCTCGACGCACTCGCCCCCCGAGCAGTACGAGCCCCCGTCGCATTCCTCGATCGGGCCCCAGTCCAGGCATTCGGTCACCAGCTCGATGCAGGTCTGGACGCCGCTTCCCGAGCAGCGCGTATCGTCGAGCTCGCACATGTCGCTGCAGTTGTCGACGCACAGCCCGCCCGAGCAGACCTGGCCGCCGTCGCAGGATATTTCTTCGGACCAGCCCGTGCAGCCCGTTTCCTCGTCGCGCAGGCACTCGGTGTAGCCGTAGCCGGAGGAGCACATGACCGCGTCCTGCGTACACATGTCCCAGCAGATGTCAATGCATGCGCCCTCGCTGCAGGCCTGGCCGAACTCGCAGGGCACAAACGATCCGAAATCATAGCAGCCGCTCTCCTGAAGAAAGCACGTGACAAACCCGCTGCCCCTGCACTGCGTGCCGCCGTCCTCGCACATGTCCATGCAGCCCGTGATGCAGACGCCGCCCGAGCAGAACTCCGATTCTTCGCAGAGAATGACCTCGCCCCAGTCCGAGCACCCTGACGGGCCCACCTGGCAGAATTGGTAGCCCCTGCCCTTGCACTGATACGCACCGGGCGTGCACATGTTCATGCACGAATCCGTGCACACGCCGCCGGAGCAGAACTGGCCCCCCGGGCAGGCGGTCACGTCGCTCCAGTCCAGGCACCCGTCGTCATTCACCAGGCAGGTGATGGTGCCCGCTCCTGAACAGATGGTTTCGTCCTCCGTGTCGCACACGTCCGAGCAGGACTCGACGCAGCGGCCTCCCGAGCAGACGAGGCCCTCGTCGCAGGCCTGAACATCGCCCCAGTTCGTGCACCCGTCCTCGTCCGCCACGCAAACCTTGTAACCGCCCGACACGCAAAGAGAAGCGCCCTCGGTGCAGTGATTGATACAGCCGTCGACGAGGATGTCAGTCCCGTCCGGCGCCGCATCGGCTTCGGTCTCAGTATCCTCTGCCGTATCTTCCGCGGTTTCCCCGCCGTTGCCGCATCCGGAACCTGCCACGAGGCACAGGGCGATCAGAATCACCAACCATTCTTTTGCATTTCTCATTATTTCTCTCCTGTTCTTGTCCTATTCTTGTTCCCTTGGTTGCATTGACTGGGGACTTTCAGAAATCGAAATCCCGGGTAGGGGAGCCTTCAGGCTCCCTTTCCATTTTATTTTTCCCGGGAGGCTAAAGCCTCCCCTACCCCTGAGTTGAGCCATGTAATATTTTTGCTTTATTCTATTAGCAATTTCTCACTTCGTCAATCTAATCCTTACACCGGTTTTTACGATTTCCAGCCCAACCCTGACGATCCGGCCGAAAGAAAAGATCTTCGAGCTCCCGCTCTCCCTCCTGCGCACGTTCAGGGAGACGCGCTTCCACTTTGCCCCGGACCTGATCAGCCGCACGGGGATCTCGATATTCGCGACAAATGTTCCGGAAATCAAGGAAAGGTCCCTGACCAGCCCGGTCCTGGCCATCCAGACCCCGTCCATGGCCCAGCCGCCGCCAATGATGACCTGGCACATGAGATGAAACCCGGTTGAAAAAACCTTCCTGACCATGTCATCGGCCGTCTCGAAGCGGCGGGGAAAGTGCGAGATAACAAGGGAAACGTCCCGGTCGGAAAGTGCTTCGAGCATTGTTTTCACTTCGTGCGGAGAAATCTGACCGTCCGCCGGAAGCGCCGTGACCCACGTGCCGCGCGCATGGGGGATGCCCGTTGCGAGCGCGGCCCCTATCCCCCTGTTGGCCTCATGCCTGCAGAAATGGAATCTTCCCGTGTCCAGGTACTTTTCGAGCGACTGCGCGGTCCCGTCCGTGCTCCCGTCGTCAACATAAACGACCTCGCCTTCGATGGGGCCGCTGTCGAAGAAGTCGAATGACTCCTCCGCGAGACGAGCCGCGGATTCCTTCTCGTTGTAGCCGTAAATGATAAGGGTGAGAAGAGGGTCCATGATAATATGGCTATCAGCTTTCAGCTGTTATTGAATACAGACTTACCAAGCTTGATAATATTTACATTATGTACAAAGAGAACAACTAAATTTCAATCTAAATTAGAACTATTCCGGTTGACTTGCGTCTAACAGCAATAGGAATTATTATAAATCATAAGGGTTGCGTGTAAATAATGATTGAAATCGTAAAAAAATATCTTCTCCTTCACAGGATCTGCGCCCTGGCAAAAAGCCTCCTCATAACCTCCACGCCTGTCATCCTGGCGGGCAGTGTCCTTCTCCTGCTGCACAAGTTCAATATAATCGAAACATCGGAGCGGATCGCCGTCCCGATCATCATCATCGCCGCCGCAATCCTGTGGATTCCGGCTTATATCAGGTGGAGAGGGTCCCTGCTCGGCATGGCTAAAAAGGCCGATTCCATCCTCGATTCCAAGGGAATCATTACAGCGGGAACGGATATAGCCTCCACGGGAGAGCCGCGGTCTCTCTGGGGACGGCTGGTCGAGGCCCAGGGGGCTGAAATCCTCAGCGCGACGAAAACCGGAAGGATTATTCCACCGAAGCGATACATGCTGTTTCTGCCTTTCATCGTGGCCGTGGCCATGCTCGTGCTCACCGTCACCCTCCCCAGGCTGAGCGCGGAAATCAAGCGGCTTGATTGGGACGATGAAGACAAGCTGAAAACCAGCCTGCACCTCTTCAACGCGGCGGACGAAAAACTGCTCAAGAAAATTCAGGAAAAGCTGCGCAAGGATTTTGACCAGGCAGGCGCTGAAATCAACGATGAGAAGCTCTCGGACCTGAAAAAAGAGGTAAAGAAAGCCCTTTCCGCCTTCCCGGAGAACGAGGAGGAGCTGGACAAGTACATGAAGAATATTGAAGAGCTGAAAAAGAAGCTCAAGGAGATCGAGAAAGAAAACAGCAAGGAGCTCGAGGTCCTCAAGGAAATCGGCGAGGAGATGGACGGAAAGCTTCTGAAGGAGCTGGGAGAGAAGCTCAAGGAGCAGAATCTCGAGGAAGCAGCCGACCAGGCCCGGAAGCTCGGAGAGCAGATGGAGGGCTCGCAGCCCTCTTCGAAGCAGATGGAGGAAGCGGCCGGCGATCTGCAGGAAGGCCGGAAAGAGGGCCAGAACAAGCTCGGCGAAAAAATGGCCGAAGCCGGCTCAGAAGGCGACAAGAAGGACGGTGACCAGCAGGGCGACAAGAAGGACGGTGACCAGCAGGGCGACAAGCAGCAGGGCGACAAGGCCGGGCAGGAAGGCAGCAAGGACGGGAGTGACGGACAGGGCATGGACAAGGATAAATTCGATAAGCTGAAAAAGGCCCTCGAGCAGATGAACAAGCTGGCTGAAATGTTCGGCAACAAATCAGAGAATATTCCGGAAGGCATGAAGGACCTGGGCAAGGAGCTCTCCGACATGGACATGAGCCACGATCAGGCAAAAGAGCTCCAGGATATGATCAAGAAGCTTGAAAACCTTAAAAGCATGATGGTGGATGCCAAGGGCGCCGGCAAGAAAAACCAGTACAGCGACCTTCGAAAACAGTTTGAGAACAATGCTTCAGGCAAAACCCCCCCCATGCCGGGACACGAGGGGCACGAGGGCTCGGATTGCCCTTGCCAGGGAGGAGCAACGCCAGGAGGCAAAAAGATGATGCCCGGCGAGGGAAAGGATGGAGGCTCCATGCAGGAAGGCAGCGGCAAGCAGGGCGGCCAGGGCAAGCAGGGCGGCCCGGAAAACCCGGGCGACCAGCCTGCCGCGGCCGACGACCAGGGAGGCCAGAGTGAAGGACAGGAAGGCTGGGGCGACGGCTCGGCCCCCCACCTCGGCGATGCGCAGGGCGACGGGGATGCCGGTTACGACGACATGGACCTGGAGGGAAAAGACAATCCCGGACCCCTGAAAAAGGATATCATCAAGGGAGCCGGCAAAGGCGGCTTTGTGGGCAAGAACTACAAGCAGGTTTACGAGGAATATTCTTCCATTGTCGAAGAGATCATGGAGGAAGAAAACGTGCCCACCCTTTACCGCTATTACATCAACAAATACTTCGAGCTCATCGCGCCCCGGGAGGAGGAGTAACCCTCCCCTGCCCTCTATTTCTTCTTCCCCGTATCCGGCCTTGTGATGTCCTTCACCGTGGGCAGGCTGGAATAGGAATGCCCCTGCTGCGAGGGCTCGTCATCTTCCTTCTTCTTGTCCGAAGGCGGCTCGTAGCGCATCACGCCCGTGGGCGGCGTCTTGCTCGTTATGCGGGGCCTGGGATAGAACTGCGGTATGGGCGATCTTATTGACGGGGGCTGGTCGCCGTACCCGGGCAGGGGCTCATTTTCTTCTTCCTGGTCGGTTCCCGCCTTTTCTTCGCCCGCCCCATCGGCCGGTTTCCCCGGAGGCTGCGCCCCCGCGAGGTACGGCGGCGGCTTGGGCCTGTTTCCGAAAACAGCGTCCGCCTCGGGACCGACGAGCGCCCAGATTCCCCAGATCGTTATGGGCAGGCAGCACGGGCTTCCGCAGGCCATGGGGGATGTTACGGCACAGAAGATAACGGCGGACCACCTCCCCCACTCCTTTCTCCCCCGTATGGCCCAACCGCTGACCGCCGGCCAGACGGCGATCAGGAGCAAGAAGACAAGGAAAAAAACACCCACAATGGGCATGACGACTTTGTCCTGTTCGTTGATGTTCTGGTCCCACTGGGGGGCCGTGATGAAAAGCGTGCCAAGGGCCAGGCCCAGGATGACATAAAACACCGCGGTGATGATCAGGACTATGGCAAGCCAGTCGACGTGTTTTGCGCGCCTCGAGACCTTTTTCGAAAACTCCCTTTCCCACTCCTCCAGCGTAGGCGGTCCGGGTGAGACCGCGGGACGCCGGCGCTCACCCCCACTGTGACTATGTCCTCCTTGCCCAGCAGACATGTCCGGGATCTAAGGCTTTTCTCTGTTTTCCAGGTTGGATACGAGAGTTTTCAGGTTTCCGATAAATTCGTCGACTTTTTCATTGGTATTGCTGATATAAGCCTCTTTTCCCTGTCTGGTCGATGTTTCGGATTCGAGATGCTCTTTCAGCGATTCGATCTCGCCGTTGGCATTGTTCAGCTCCCCTTCCAGGTGAGAAGTCTTGCTCTCGAGCTCGCCGATCGTCGCGCTCATGGATTCGGTCTGCTCCTTGAGTGCGCCGATCTCCCCTGACAGCTTTTCTATTTCAGTCTCCTGCGAGGAGGTTTCCCTCATGAGCGCCTTATTGATCTGCTCCTTCTCCTTGAGGTCTTCCTTGATCCTGGCAAGAGTCTCATCGTATGCGCTCTTCTGCTCCTCGAGGGCGGCACTCTTCTCCTCCCCTGATTTTTCCTCCAGCGCCTTGAGATCGGATTCGAACTTGTCCCTTATGTCGAAAATCTCGGCTTCGTACTGGTCCTTTACCTCCTGCAGTTTTTCCTCGTGCGTAGCCTTGAGCACGCCGACCTCCGCGTTCTTTTCCTCGGTCAGATTCTCTTCCTGCTCCGCCAGGGCGGCCTGCAGATTCCCCTCGGCCTCGCCGCCGAGGGCTTCGGCCTGCTTCTCCAGTTCCTCGGCATTCTGCTTTTTCAGCTGTTCAATGCTTGCCGCCAGATCGTTAATCTGTACGCTGGCGTCATTGAGCTTGCCGTTCAGCTCTTCGACGTTCTCGCCCAGCGCTTCCTTTTCCGAGGAGAGCTTGGAAATCGTCTTGCTGGCGCCGTCAAGCTCCTCCTCCAGGCTTCCCTTCTTTTCCTCCAGGTCCGCGATCGACCGCTCGAGATCGATCGCCCTGTCCTTGTATTCGAGAATCTCTCTCTCCAGCGTGTTGTATTTATCCTTTATCTTTACAATCTCCTTGTCTTTCTTGTTGATCAGGTCCCGCAGGTCCAGAAGCTCCCGCGTGCTCGTCGAGGCCGCGCCTTTCTTGTTCATTTCCTTGGTAAGCGTGTCGACCTTGGATTCGAGGCTGGAGACCTCGTCCCTGAGATCGCCTTTCTCTTCTTCCAGCTTTGCAGCGAAAGCCTTTGAATCATCAAGCTCGTTCCTGAGCGCATCGACCTCCGCGTCTCCGCCTTCGGCACCGGCGCGGGCCTCTTCCCTGGCCTTTTCCAACTCGGCCTTCAACGAATCTATCTGGTCCTTCAGCTTCCTGATCTCCCCGCTCGCACCCCCGGCATCCTTCTTGACCGCCTTTTCGGCGGGCGGAGGCGGGGCCTCTTCTTCCTCGGGGATGATATCGTTGACGGCCTCGGTCTCACCCGTGGGCTCATCGTCATCTTCAACGACCAGGGGCCGATCGACCTCGGTCTTCTCCTCGGCCGGCACGGGGTCCGGCATGAGCGAAACCACTTCATCGACGCGCCTTCCCTTCCCGATCGTCTCATCCGTCGGCGTCTCGAGGGCGGCCAGCTCCTTGTCGATATCCGAATCCTCGAACGGAATGGACGGAAGAGACACCCTCTCTTCGTCCAACAGCTCACCGTCGTCGATGACGATGGCGTCATCGAGATCGATCTCTTCCGCGGAGTCCGCAGCATCGGCCTCGTGGGCAGGGGCGGCTCCGGCCGGCTGCCGCTCCAGGGACAGGTAGGCGGAAATTTTTTCCATCAGGTCCTTGAAGTTGAACGGCTTCTGAAGATAGACATCGGCGTGGGTCGGCCTGTTCTGGTGGCTGACGATCTGATCCTCCTCGCCCACGGAGTACATGATCACGAACGGAACCCTTTCGAGCTCCGGAATCCTTTTCAGAAAGGTAAAAGCAAGAAAACCATGCGATTTTTTCAGGGATGTTGAAATGACGACCATGTCATACTTTTCGGTTGAAGCTTTCTGCCTGGCCATCTCAGCATCCTCGACAGATTCAACACTGCACCCGTAAGTTGAGAATTCAGATACCAGCGATTCAACTACCGCGCCATCGGATTCTAGGATCAAGATTCTGTTCACAGTCAACTCCTATAATTGATCAATTGCTTTTTACCAGGGTGATTATACAAAATTTTTTTTGAAAATTAAACAGATTATCTATTGAAATTGCAAAATAATTTCATTATATATATATGGCATAAATGAACAGAGGGCTGTTCGAGCTTTGAAAATTTAATCCACTTTGAGCCGAGATTTTTCAATATCGGGGCCCATAGCTCAACTGGCAGAGCTCCCGGCTCATAACCGGGTGGTTCCGGGTTCGAAACCTGGTGGGCCCACAGGAACATGAGCATTTCCAGCTTCACATATAACATCAGGGAAAACGTCAGAGAAGCGTGGTCCGTTCCAAAGATACGGCGGCATTCGGCCGCTGATTCATCCCGGCCAGCCGTGTTGCTCGTCGGTAACATACTTCCTCAAGTATGCGCCCTCCTCGCGCCTTGCCGGCCGGGCGACTCAGCGGCCTCGGTGCCCACCGTATTTTCAGAAAGGACCACTAAGCTAATCTGTCGGGGGACGGAAAGATAGAGGTGTCACATAATATGGGTGACGGCACGCTGAAAGATGAGATCCGACATCTAGAAAAACTGCAAGACATAGACCTGAAAATTTTCGAGATCAACCAGAAACTGAATGAAATCCCCGAGATTCTCTCTTCTCTCAAGTCCAAGATTGA
>JBDRLK010000151.1:0-4173 GCA_043813155.1 Pseudomonadota bacterium
GCCCGGCCCCCATACTCCCCCCGGAATCGTGAATGCACCCGCAGAGATCCAAATGAAGCCGAGGGATCTATGAACTTATACTCTAATCTTTACAAACCGGCGGGCTTGCCGTACATTCGTCTGGAATTATCAAGGAAGGACAATGTCATTGAACAGCTTAACCCGCGCCGCCACGCCTGCCCGCCGGTTTTTTTTCCCCTTGTTTGCATTTTTTTTAATGTCGGCGCCGAATGTGACATTCGGCCAGGAGGGCGCGGAGGAAATCATAGGGCCTGAAGCGCAGGAACCTGAGAATACCGAAGAGACAACATTGCCCCCGCTCGCGCAGCCGGACGAGGCCAAACCCGTCCAGCCCGTAAAGAGCAAGGCCGCAGCCGGCGACAAGGGCACTGCCGCGCAGCCCGTGACCGCACCGCCGCCGCCGGCCCCGGACAAGGCCGCGCCCCCCGGGACGGATGGGGTCAAGGTCGCGAAAAAGCCCCTTGCCGAAAAGGGGTTCAAGTTCGGGTCCTACGGAAGGGTCGGGTTCGGGACAACGGAGGAAGGCAGGGCCGCGAAATCCTACCGCTTCGTGGGCCACCCGCCGCGCCTCTTCGAAAGCTCATACGCGGAAGTGGACCTGAGCTACGTGCTCGCATCGGCGCCGGAAAAGTACATCAAGGTGCTCATGACGACCGCGTTCATGGCGAACCTCTTTCACTACTCCGGCATCAGCGACGTGGACATTGCCGTAAGAAACCTCTACCTGGAGACCAGGGGATACTTCGCCGAATGGCTTACGCTGTGGGCCGGCTCGCGCATGTACAGGGGGGACGACATCTACCTCGTCGATTACTGGCCCCTGGACAACCTCAACACCATCGGGGCGGGCGCCGCGCTGCACCCGGGCCTGTGGGATTTCAGGCTTCACGTGGGCGTCAACCGGCTCGACGACGACTTCCAGTACCAGGAAATAACCGTGTCCGCGGACCGGTTCGAGCCCAGGACCGTGGTATTCATGGACAGGCAGCGCTTCATCGTCTCCCTCAAAGGAACCAGGCACCTCCTGTCAAAGAAAAACGACTGGACAAAGGGCGGAAAGGTGTCCCTGTACGGCGAGTTTCATTCCATGGCCGAGGGATACCGCTACAGGGAGGAAGAGCCGCCGGAAAAGCTGCCGGCGGACTACGGCTGGCTCATAGGCGCCCAGGGCGGCATGTGGGGGCTGCGCGAAGGCCAGTTCCTGAACATCTGGCTGCGCGTCGCTGGCGGCCTGGCCGCTTACGGCGAGCTCGCCGTTCCCTTCGGCCTGGATTCCGCGAAAAAGTCCGGCAGGGCAAGAGAGGTTGTCGTGGGCCTGAGCGAAAACTTCGAGTTCGGCCGCGGGGGCCTGCTGGCCGGCGGGTATTTCCGCTACTTCAAGGACGCCGACCCGAACGTGTACGACCTTGACGACACCATCGAAGGCGTGTTCATTCTCCGCCTGCAGATCTACATGACGAACATGCTTCACCTGGCCCTGGAAGTGGGCGAATCGTTCAAGAGAACGACCGGGCTGGCCTCCACCACGCCGCAGTTCGATGACGACACGGGCAGCTTCAGCCCCCCGAAGCACGAAACCCCCTCGGTCACGCACATCGGCCTCATGTTCGTCCTCTCGCCCCTGGGCCGGGGAACGCTCACGAGGCCGCAGATCAGGATACTGGGCGCGCTCCAGGCGCCGAACGCGGCGGCAAGGCACCTCTATCCCGACGAGGACATCAGGTCGGGCGGCGGCGGCGCCATGGACAACCTGATCTGGTACATGGGCGTGCAGGCGGAGTGGTGGTTCAATTCGTCCTATCGGTAAATCGAGGAGAAGCAAAATGAAAGACTTCTTAAGCGTATCAACGAAGGCAGGGGAACAAAAACCCTCCTCCTTTGTTATTCTTTTCGTGGCGGCGGCATCCCTCCTGACGCAGCTTCACGGCTGCGGCGACCCGGAGGACGCCGTGAACGGGTGGAAGCCGACGTCGAACGTCGCTGACTGGAGAGACGAAGTGATCTACCAGATGCTCACGGACAGGTTCGCCAACGGCGACGCGAGCAACGACTACAACGCGGACTTGAGCGACCTGGCGCGCTATCACGGGGGCGACTACCAGGGTATCATCGACAAGCTCTGGTACCTGGAGGAGCTCGGCGTCACGGCGATCTGGATCTCGCCGGTCGTGCAGAACGTGGAAGAGGATTTCGGCGCCGCGGGCTACCACGGCTACTGGACGCAGAGCTTCATCGATCCCAACCTGCACTTCGGGGACCTCATAAGCCTTCGCCGCATGGTCGACGCCTGCCACGACAAAGGCATCAAGGTCATCCTCGACATCGTGACCAACCACGTGGGGCAGCTGTTTTTTTACGACATCAACGGCAACGGCAGGGCCGACGAGTACACCATCGGCGGCGGGCTCCGGCCGGAGTGTCCCTGGTCGCCGGACCAGTGCGACGGCCACCCGTCCATCAGGATTTCGGAGTACGACCCCGACTTCGACCCTGCCGGCATCAGGATGTGGACGTCGCTTGGCTACTCGGAGCTCGCGCCCGTTTACTTCTTCTACGACGCGGCGACCAACCACATGCCGCCCCAGCCTCCCGAGTTTCAGAACCCGGCCTGGTACCACCGCCGGGGCCGTGTCTTTGACTGGGAAGACCCGGCCCAGGTCGAGCTGGGCGATTTTCCCGGCGGCCTCAAGGACATTGCCACGGAAAGGGATGACGTGAGGCGGATGATGGGAGCCGTTTTCACGTACTGGATGGACGTGGGCGACTTCGACGGCTTCAGGATCGACACGATCAAGCACGTGGAGCACGGGTTCTGGGTCGATTTCGCGGCGCGCGTGAGGGCGCACGCGGCCTCCATGGGCAAGCAGAACTTCCTTCTCTTCGGCGAGGCGTTCGACGGGAGCGACGAGAAGATCGGGTCCTACACCGCGGCGGGCGAGTTCGACTCGGTTTTCTATTTTTCGCAGAAGTTCAGGGTTTTCGGCGACATTTTCGAAAGCGGCGGACCGACGGACAATTTCAGGGCCCTTTTCGACGAAAGGTTCCTGCACTTCGGCACCGAGCCGCAGGCCGGCGGAATCCACGACGAGGCGGGCGCGGGAATCGCGCCGGTCCACGCGCTCGTAAATTTCATCGACAACCACGACGTGCCGAGGTTCCTCTTCGAGAAGAACGACACGGCGATCCTGCGAAACGCCCTCGCCTTCCTGCTCACGACGGACGGCATCCCCTGCATCTACTACGGGACCGAGCAGGACTTTGCGGGCGGCGTGGACCCCGCCAACCGCGAAGACCTGTTTACGAGCGGGTACGGCACGAGCGGCGCGACGTTCCAGTGGATCAAAAGACTTATCGGGATCAGGAAGGAAAACGCGGCGCTGCGCAAGGGAGTGCTGGACATCCGCTGGACCACGCCGCACACGGGCGAGGAGCCCGACGCCGGGATCCTGGCGTTCGAAAGGCAGCATGAAAGCCAGGTGCTGCTCGTTATCATCAATACCAAGGAGAAGGAATCCGTAACGCAGGGCCCGGATGGCTCGATGTGCATCAGCACGTTCGGCGGGCGAATCTCCGAAGGCAGCAAGCTCATCAACATCCTCGACTCTTCGGACAGGGCCGCGGTGCTCGGCCCGTGCCCGGCCGAAGAAGGGTACCTCGAACTGGCCCCGGTCACGGTCAAAAGCAGGTCGGAAGAAGGGACATGGGGTCTCAAGATTTACGGAGCGCAATGACGGAAACAGAAAAAAAACCGGTGGGGAAGCCCAGGCTCAGGAACCTTTTCATCACGGGCCTGATCATCATCCTTCCGCTGTACATCACGGTGATCCTCGTCAAGCTCGTCATCGGCTGGCTCAGGGGCCTTTTGCACGATACGTTCAATCTCGCGTTCAAGCTGATTCTGGGCCCCTTCCTTGGAGACTTCTACGACAGGATCGAGTGGGTCTTTCTGTTTCTCATCGGCCTGCCCGTCGTGCTGGCCTTCATCCTGTTCCTCGGGTGGGCGGCGAGACGCGTGTTCGGGAAAAAGGCCCTGCAATGGGCCGAGGACGGGGTCAGGCGCATCCCGGTTCTCGGCGGCGTTTACTCGGGCTCGAAGCAGCTCGTGGACACCATCCTGGTGCGCGGCAGGGAAAGCTACCAGAGAGTCGTTCT
>JBDRLK010000152.1:0-5757 GCA_043813155.1 Pseudomonadota bacterium
TTCCTTCTTGAATACATGTCCTCAATTATAATATGCCAGAAGGCGATATCCCTTGTCTAGCCCTTTTTCGAAATAAATTTTTTCGGATTTGTTAAAAAGCCTTGGTAGGACTCAGCTTCTACGGATGTGCGTCAGGGCTGAGAAGAAGCCGGTGGCCGGGAGCCGGCAGGGAGGAAAACCCGGTCCAGGTTCAGGTAAATACTTGATTATCACATAAAAGTCGTATACAAAGGTGGAAAAAGTAATAGGAGGACCCAACAATGCGATATTGTTTTTCTTTAATATGCCTTTTTCTCCTCTTCGTTGCGCCGGCCTGCGGCGGAAACGGGGGCACCAAGAAGATAAAAACCGGGCCGATGCCCGCAGGGGCCTCATGGTCCGGCAACTACTTCACGAACTGGGGAAACATGGATCTGGTCCAGACGGGAGCTTCCGTGGTCGGAACGTTCGGCGAGCGCAACGGTCATCTCGAAGGCACGGCCAACGGCAATGTGCTCGTTTTTCATTTCAGCGAGGACCAGAGAAGCTCGATCACGAGCAAGAAGAAAAAAGTCAGCGGCTCGGGAGTCCTGAAATACTTCGTCGTTGACGCGGGCACGAAAGGGGATATTGCGGAGCACAGGGTGGAAGGAACGTGGGGATACGGCGCCAAGAATTCCGGCGCAGGTATCTGGAAGGGCTACAAATCCAAGAAGGACGTAAAGCAGGAGGAAAGGCATCAGCTGATCACCAAGGGCGCCGCTGTAAAATCCACCCAACCCACGGCAGGCGGCGGAAACGACTACCTGCCCCCTCCTTCCCCTGAAGACAAGGAATCACTCGACGAGGACTACGACGACCTGCCCGAACCGGAATAATCGATTGCAAACTCACGGGCAGGGGAGGCTTTAGCCTCCCGCTTTCCCCCACGGGAGGGTAGGGGAGGCTTTAGCCTCCCGTTCCTGATTGCCGGCGCGCCGAGGGCCCGCAGATGCACGGGCGGCTAAAGCCGCCCCTACCCGGAAGGATATTTACTACGTGCCGCTCTTCCAGTCGCTGGCGTACCTGACCTGCTCCTCTGTCAGGACATCGATCTTCATTCCCATGGTCTCCAGCTTCAACCCCCCGATCTCCTGGTCCTGCTCGGGCGAAAGATCGTATACGCCGGGCTTTCTCCTATCCTTTTCCTCGTGGAGCAGTTTGAGCGCGAGCAGCTGGTTGGCAAAGCTCATGTCCATGACCTCCGACGGATGCCCCTCGGCTCCCGCCAGGTTTACAAGCCTTCCCTTGGCCAGAAGGTAAATCCTGCGCCCGTCTTTCTGCTTGTACTCCTCATTGTTCGTACGGATTTCCCTGACCGATACGGCCCTCTCCTTCAGGTCGGGAATCTTGATTTCACAGTCATAATGCCCGGTATTGCACACAATCGCGCCGTCCTTCATGTCATCGAAATGCCGGCCTATGATCACGTCCTTGATACCTGTTGCGGTAATAAAAATGTCGCCGATGCGGGCCGCCTCGTCCATGGTCATGACGTCCATGCCTTCCAGGACCGCCTTGAGGGCAGCCGTTGCTTTTACCTCCGTAACGATCACTCTCGCGCCCATCCCCTTCGCCCTCATGGCGCAGCCCCTGCCGCAGTGGCCGTAGCCCGCCACGACGAAATTCTTGCCTGCCAGGAGGACATTGGTCGAGCGCAGTATCCCGTCAAGGGACGACTGCCCCGTGCCGTACACATTGTCGAAATCCCATTTTGTCTCGGCGTCGTTTACAGCGATGACCGGGTAAAGCAGCTCGCCGCCCTTGGCCATGGCCCTCAGCCGGTGGACCCCGGTCGTGGTCTCTTCCGTTCCGCCCTTTACGGTCCTGGCGAAATCGGCGTGGTTGTTGTGGATCGTGAAAATCAGGTCGGCGCCGTCGTCGAGCGTGAGGTTCGGCTCGAGGACTTCGATGGTCTTTTCGATGGCCCAGTAGAATTCATCAACGCTCATTCCGTGCCACGCATACATTTTGATATCGTTTTTCGCCAGGGCCGCGGCAATGTCATCCTGCGTTGACAGGGGGTTGCATCCGCTCCACGCGACATCCGCCCCGAGAGCGACAAGGGTTTCAACCAGCACGGCTGTTTCCTTTGTCACATGGAGACAGCCCGCTATCCTCGCCCCCTTCAGTGGCTTTGCCCCGGCATAGCGCCTTCTGAACTCCATCATGACGGGCATCCTGCTTTCCGCCCAGTAAATCTTCTCTCTTCCCTGCCGGGCCAGCTCAATGTCTTTTACCTTGTGGTCGGCCATTTTTTCCTCCGGTTTCCGGTTGTTGGTTCCTGCTGCTTTTTTCGCAAACCCTTATTTTTACATGCTTTGGCCGAAAGAGTCCACGAATTTATTGATTTTTTTGCCTTCACGAGGTCCCGGGCAGCCAAAACACGTTGCAAATAAAAGACTGAATGTGTATATTTACAGGTCATCATGTAGATAATTCAAGGAGACTTGAGATGCCTCAAAGAATGCGGGAATGCTTGACTTTCAATGATGTGCTGCTCGTCCCGGCCTTCAGCGAAATCCTTCCCTCGCAGGTTAACGTCAAGACAAAGCTGACAAAAAAAATCAGCCTGAATATCCCCATCATGAGCGCCGCCATGGACACGGTCACCGAGTTCAGAACGGCCATTGCGCTGGCCAGGGAAGGAGGCATCGGTATCATCCACAAGAACATGTCCCTCCAGGAGCAGGCGCAGCAGGTAAAGCGAGTGAAGAAATCCGAATCTCTCCTCATATCCGATCCTGTAACCGTGCGCCCCGACCAGAAGCTTTCCGAGGCGTTCGAGCTCATGCGCAAGTATGACATCAGCGGCCTCCCCGTCGTGAAGGATGGATTCCCGGTCGGAATCCTCACACACAGGGACGTTCGTTTCGAAAGGGACATGAACCGGAAGGTCAGCGAGCTCATGACCGCCGAGCTCGTAACGGCAAAAGCCGATATCTCCCAGGAGGAATGCAAGGCCCTGCTGCACAGGCACAGGATAGAGAAGCTCATCATTATCAACAGGAAGAAAATGCTGGCGGGCATGGTCACCGTCAAGGACATGATGAAAGCCGAGCAGTTCCCCCTGGCCGCGAAAGACGACATGGGAAGGCTGCTCGTAGGCGCCGCCATCGGCGTTGGGAATGAAGCGATGCAAAGGGCCGAGCAGCTCCTGGCGGAAGACTGCGACCTGCTTGTCGTCGACACGGCCCACGGACACACGAAAAACGTCATAGATACGCTGAGGCTCCTGCGAAAGAAATTCCCCGACTGCGGCCTCGTGGGAGGCAATGTCGCCACGGCCGAGGGCGCAAGGGCGGTGATCCGGGGGGGCGCCGATGTCATCAAGGTCGGCATCGGGCCGGGATCCATCTGCACGACAAGGGTCGTTGCCGGTGTCGGCGTGCCACAGCTGACAGCCATCATGGACTGCGCCGGCGTGGCCGGAAAGCTGGGGGCGACCATTATCGCCGACGGAGGCATAAAATATTCCGGAGACGTCACAAAGGCGCTGGCCGCCGGCGCCGATTGCACCATGATGGGCTCCCTTTTCGCCGGCACGGACGAGAGCCCGGGCGAGCTGGTCATCTATCAGGGCAGAACGTACAAAGTCTACAGGGGCATGGGCTCCATCAGCGCAATGAAGGAGGGAAGCAGGGATCGCTACGGCCAGGAAGGCGTTGAAGACAAAAAGCTGGTGCCCGAGGGCGTGGAAGGCCAGGTCCCCTATCGAGGGACCCTGTCCGGCGTGGTCGCTCAGCTGGTGGGCGGCGCAAAAAGCGGGATGGCCTATCTGGGCTGCAAGACAATCAAGATGCTTCAGAAGAAAGCGGCCTTCATAAGGATTACCAGCCCCGGCCTCATTGAAAGCCATGTCCATGACGTGCTGATCACCCGGGAAGCCCCCAACTACCGGGCGGAGTAATAGAATTTTCACGAATGGTGAAACACGCTCTTGGCGTACCCGATCGATTACCGGCTGATAGCTGATGGCTGATAGCTGATTTACGGAGTAAATCATGGAAGGTGACGGGACAATTGTAATCGTTGATTTCGGTTCCCAGGTGACGCAGCTCATCGCGAGAAGGGTAAGAGAGCTGCAGGTTTTTTCACGCATCATTCCCTTCGGCAAAGCGCTGGATTATATTGAAAGCCATCCGCCCTCGGGAATCATCCTGAGCGGCGGTCCTTCCTCCGTAACCGAGGAGAACGCCCCTTCTATAGATGCGAAAATTCTGCGGCTGAACATACCAATCCTCGGCATCTGCTACGGCATGCAGCTCATCTCGAAGCTCCTGGGAGTAGAGGTACACCCGGCGCAGCACCGGGAGTACGGGTTCATGAAGCTGAAGATCATGGACACCGAGGGACTGTTCAGAGGTTTCCTGAAGAACGGCGAGACGGTCGTTTGGATGAGCCATGGCGACCGCGTGGAAGAGCTGCCGGACGGGTGGAAAGTTCTGGCGCAATCTGAAAATTCTCCCCTGGCCGCAATCGGCCGCAGCGAACAGAATCTTTTCGCCGTCCAGTTTCACCCTGAAGTCCACCACACCGCGGAGGGCGAGCGGATCATCGGCAACTTCCTGTTCGATGTGTGCGGGCTCAAGCCCGGCTGGACATCGCAGTCATTCATCGACCAGTCCATTGCCTCCATCCGCCGGCAGGTCGGCAGCGGCAGGGTCGTTTCGGGACTGTCGGGCGGCGTGGACTCGGCCGTGGCCTCCGTGCTCGTGCATCGGGCAGTGGGAGACCGGATCACGTGCATCTTCGTGGACAACGGCCTGCTGCACAAGCACGAGCGAAGGGAAGTTGAAGAGGTGTTCGGAAAAGCGTTCAACATGCCCCTCGTTGTCGTTGACGCGCGCGATCGATTTATCCGGGCACTCGAGGGCGTCACGGACCCGTAAGAAAAAAGAAAGATCATCGGCCATCTCTTCATTCAGATTTTCGAGGATGAGGCCGGAAAAATATCGGACGCGGATTTTCTCGTCCAGGGAACCCTCTATCCCGACGTGATCGAAAGCGTTTCAGTGAGGGGCGGGCCGAGCGCCACCATCAAGTCCCACCACAACGTCGGCGGTCTTCCGGAACGGATGAACCTGAAGCTCATCGAGCCTCTCAGGGAGCTCTTCAAGGACGAGGTAAGAGAGGTGGGCAGGAAGATGGGCCTGCCCGACTCCATTGTCCGCCGCCAGCCGTTCCCGGGACCCGGGCTTGCCGTCAGGATAATCGGAGAGGTCACGCCGGAGCGCCTGAGCATTCTCAGGGAAGCCGATGTCATCATCGAAGCGGAGATCAGAGAAGCAGGATACTATGAGGTGCTGTGGCAGTCCTTCGGCATCCTCGTGCCTTCCGTCCGAACCGTGGGCGTGATGGGCGACGACCGTACGTACCAGCACCTGCTGGCCTTCCGGGCGGTCACGAGCAGGGACGCCATGACAGCGGACTGGGCGAGGCTCCCCGACGAAGTGCTCGCCACCATCTCGCGCCGGATCATCAACGAAGTCAGAGGGATCAACAGGGTCGTTTACGACATCTCCACAAAACCCCCGGCCACCATCGAGTGGGAGTAGGAGGAGGGGGCCGGGCCTTGAATATTGAATTTCCCGGGGGGTTTCTATGAAATTATTTCATAGCGCGAAGGACACAAATCTCGCTTTGAAATTATTTCATTGGAATAATGTATTAAATTCAATATTCACGGCCCGGCCCCTACCTCCTGCGGAAGTAGTTGACCAAGAGGATGGCGTTGAA
>JBDRLK010000153.1:0-5248 GCA_043813155.1 Pseudomonadota bacterium
ATTTGAAAAAAATGTAAAAAAAACCGTTTTATTTGAGGCGGAAGATGGAAAAAATATTCACTGTCATTTGGGTGGCCCTGGCAGCCGGGTTAATCATTGGAGGCTGCGGGTCTGAGTCGGTGCTGAATCCCGATACCGGGGACGACACCACTTCGGAGGTCGATGACACGCAGGACCTCAATATCGACCAGACCACGGACGTCGAGCCCGGGGACGGCGCGGACGCTGACACGGAGCCTGACGTTGAAATGGAATGTGACCCCGGCGAAATCCAGTGCGGCATCGACGGGATCAGGGAGCGATGCAGCGATCTGGGGCAGTGGGAGAACGATCCCTGCCCGGAAGACGAGGCCTGTGTCGACGAGGGAGAGTGCGTGCCCATTATCTGTGATCGAGGGGAGACGCGCTGCCATCCCGAAGACCCCCAGCGCGTCGAGATATGCAACGAGATGCTGACCGGCTGGACGCTTTCGGAGGTCTGCGAAGAAGAGAAGGTGTGCGAGTTCGGCGTGTGCGTGGACCGGAGCTGCACTCCGGGAAGCACGATCTGCACGTCCGAAGGCCAGGTCAGGCGATGCAACGAGTTAGGGACCGGGTACGGCGACCCGGAGGACTGCGAGGAGGGCTATATCTGCGACCCGGACTCGGAGGCCTGCGTTGACGTTATCTGCACGCCCGGGGAGCCCGAGTGCATCGACATCGCCCGAAGGAGAATATGCAATTACTTCGGCAGCGGGTACGATGTTGAAGATTGCGTCGAAGGGACGGCCTGCAGCGGCGGCCTGTGCATCGAGGAGATATGCGAGCCCATGGAAAAGCGCTGCGACCCGGCCGACCCGCTGGCATGGCAGCAGTGCAATTCATCGGGGACCGCCTGGGGCGCGTCCACGGAATGCGGCGAGGGGCAGGGCTGCAGCGAGGGCATGTGCCTGACCCAGATCTGCGATCCCGGCGACACGATCTGCGCGCCCGACGGCCGGATCAGGACGTGCGAAGATTCAGGGACGGCCTGGGGGGGCCCGGAGGACTGTCCCGACGGCGAGGCCTGCGATGAAGGCGAGTGCTCGGACATCATCTGCACGCCGGGGGACTCGACGTGCGTCGACGAGTCCATTGTTCGGATCTGCAATGACACGGGCACGCGGTACGTGGAGGAGCCCTGCGGCGAGGGCTACGTGTGCGAGGATGACACGTGCATGCTCCAGATATGCATCCCCGGCCTGAGGCAGTGCTCCGGGACCGTGACGATAGAGGTGTGCAACGACTCCGGAACGGGCTGGGTAACGGCGGGCATGTGCAACACGGCCACGGGAGAGCGCTGCTTCGAGGGCGAATGCCAGACCCTGTGCGACCAGGCCGAGCTTGCCGATTCCAGCGTGGGCTGCCAGTTCTACGCGGTCGACCTCGACCAGTACTCCTACGTCGGCGATATCAATGGAACGGACGATGCGCCGTACGCCATCGTTGTGAGCAACACGCACGGTACCGTGGCAGCGTCCGTGACCGTCGAGGACAGGAGGGGAGGCGGCGGAACGTGGCGCACCAGGGCGACGCAGCCGATCCTGGCAGGCAGCCTCTACACGTTCAGGCTGGCGCCGGACCAGCACGTGGAGGACACGGGCAGGTCGGCCGGATACGGCTACCGCGTCACGAGCACGATCCCGGTGATCGCCTACCAGTTCAACCCCATCGACAGCGCGGACCAGTTCACGAACGACGCATCCCTGCTGCTTCCAAAGCACACGCTGGGAAACGACTATTACGCATCGTCCTACAGGACCCTTTTCAACGGCGCGGAGCGGAGCTACGTGACCGTTGTTGGAACGCAGGACAGCACGTCGGTTTCCATCACGGTGACGACCGGCACGGTGGCCGGAGGCGGGATCCCGGCGCGCAGCGCGGGGCAGGTCTACTCCACGACGATCAACGAGGCGGAGGTGCTGCAGATCGCCGCGAGCAGCGCGGACAACGACATGACGGGGACCTTCGTCACCTCGTCGGTGCCGGTTGCCGTGTTCGGCGGCCATGAGTGCTCGGACATCCCGCAGCACTGCTCGTGGTGCCGCGACGCCTACGGCTCCACGCCGGGCTACCCGCCAACGCCGCCCGGTGTCATTTGCGATTTCCACGTTTACTGCCCGGCCCATTCCACGAACACGTGCGCCTGGTGCGACCACATCGAGGAGCAGATGTTCCCGGTCAATACGTGGGGAACCACGTACGTGGCTTCGAGAGTCCCTGTCATGTCGCAATCGGGCCTCGTCGAGGCGGCCCTGTGGAGGGTCATCGCTTCGGAGAACGCCACGGTCGTAACCATCAGTATTCAGCCGGGCGTGGTGACGCGCTTCGCCCCCGGCGACGGCATGGTAACCACGCTGAACGCGGGCGAGTACATGGAGTTCGAGCTGTCCGGCTCGAGCACGCTGCCGGGCGATGCCTATATCGTGGCAACGAAACCGATCATGGTTGTGGAGTACATCGAGGGCCAGGAGTGCACCAACGCGGACCCGTTCGCCGGAATGGGCGGGGACCCTGCCATGATTCTCATGGTTCCCACGGACCAGTACCTGAGCGATTACATCTTCCTCACGCCCAGCACCTATGACGTGAACTACGTTGTCATCACCAAGCCCACGGCGGGCATCATAACGCTCGACGGCGGCGGCGTGGGGGGATTCGTTAGCGTGGGCGGAGGCTTCCAGGTATCCCGCACAACCCTTTCGCCCGGTGTCCACAGCATCACGGGAACCGAGCCCTTCGGGATCATTGGCGTCGGGTACAGCCCGCAGGTTTCCTACGGCTACCCGGGCGGCCTGGCCCTTCGCGTCATCAACCCGTTGTAGGGCAGGCCTTCGGCCTGCCCGCTTTTGGCTTTTGGCTTTCCACTTCAAGACATTTCGAAAAATAATCAGAAAGTAGCGATCTGGCATGAGCTGCGTGTGGGACCTATATTTTATGCGTGCCGGGCCCAGGTCCATGCACATGGGCCGATATGGTTGATAATACTTGCCAAGACTGCTATGAAGCAGTGATTCATGAGGCAAGAAGCGGGAAAAACAGGGAGGATTGACATGAGCGCCAATGAAAAGAAGGTGCAGATAGCCGACACCACGTTGAGGGACGCCCACCAGTCTCTCCTGGCCACGCGGCTGACGACGCCGGATATGGAGATCATCGCGCCGCTCCTGGACAACGTGGGATTTCACTCGGTTGAGATGTGGGGCGGCGCCACGTTCGACTCCATGCACAGGTTCCTGGACGAGGATCCCTGGGAAAGGCCGAGGATCCTGAAGAAGCTGATGCCCAAAACGCCTTTTTCAATGCTGCTGAGAGGGCAGAATCTCGTGGGCTACCGCCAGTACCCCGATGACGTGGCCGAGGCGTTCATAGAGGAATCGGCGGAAGCCGGCATCGATATTTTCAGGGTTTTCGATGCGCTCAACGACGAGCGCAATTTCGAGACCTCGTACAGGGTCATAAAAAGGACCGGCAGGCATATCCAGGGCACGATCAGTTATACGCTCACGGAGCAGAGGCTGGGCGGCCCGGTCTTCAACCTCGATTACTACCTGGGCAAGGCGCGCATCATCGAGGACATGGGGGCCGACTCCCTCTGCATCAAGGACATGGCCGGGCTCATGGCGCCGGATGACGCGGCCCTGCTGATAAAAGCGCTCAAGGAAACAGTGAAGATCCCCCTTCACCTGCACGGCCACTGCACCAGCGGCATGGCCATGATGACGTACATGAAGGCCATCGAGGCGGGTGTGGACGTTGTGGACTGCGTGTGCGCGCCGGTTTCCATGCGCAACTCCCTGCCTGCTGTCGAGCCGCTTATCGTGGCGCTGAAAGGCGCGCCTCGCGACTGCGGCCTTGACCTCGAAATCGTGCTCGAGATCGACAGGAAGCTCGCGAAGATACTGGAGGGGTACAGGCAATTCCTCAAGATAACGCCCAAGGGAACCATCGATCCTGAAGTGCTCCACCATCAGATCCCCGGCGGCATGACCTCGAACCTGCTCAACCAGCTGAAAGAAGCCGACGCGCTCGACAGATTGCCCGAGGTGCAGGATGAAGTCCCGCGGGTGAGGAAGGAGCTTGGCTACCCGCCCCTGGTCACGCCCACGAGCCAGATCGTCGGGGTCCAGTCCGTGCTCAACGTGCTGGCCGGCAGGTACGCCATGGTGTCCGGCGAGGTCAAGGATTACCTCTACGGCCTTTACGGGCGGCCCCCGGCGCCCATCGACCGGGAGCTGCAGGAGAAAATACTGGCCGACTACCCCCGGGGCAGAACACCGATAACCTGCAGGCCCGCTGACCTGCTGGAACCCGAGATGGACAGGGCCTACGAGGAGGTCGCCGGTATACTGGGCCGCAACCCCACGCGAGGCGAAGCGCTTATATACGCGATCTACCCGGTCACGGGCCGCAAGTATCTTGCCGCGAATCTCGGCGGCGGCGCGGACGGCAAGGAAGAGAAGAAAGAGGACGAGGGAGTGGAGATGATCCCCCTCTTTATCCTTGACCATGGAATCGAGGAGCGGGCGGCCGCGGTCGCAGGGCCGGGCGCGCCCGGACCGGCTGTTTCGACACCGAAAACCGATGATAAACCCCTGCCGGCGGACGGCAAGTCCATCAAGGCCCTCATGCCCGGCACGATCATCAGGTTTGAAGTGGCCGAAGGGGACAGCGTCAAGCGGGGCCAGGCGCTCCTGGTGCTCGAAAGCATGAAAATGGAGAATCACATCCCCGCCCCCAGGGACGGCGTTATCAAGGAAATCCGCAAAAAAGAGGGCGATCACGCCGGCACGGGCGAAGTTCTCATCGTCATGGAGTGAGATCCTTTCCTTATCCGAATTGACATGATCCTGCGCTAAATGATACAAAATACTCCCTTGCAAAAGGGAGGAAATCCGTGGAAAGAAAAGGCGCTCTTGAAGGGGTCCGGGTTCTCGACCTGGGCTATTTTCTCTCGGCCCCGCGCTGCGGGCAGCTGCTGGCGGAGCAGGGAGCCGACGTCATCAAGATAGAGCCGCACTCCGGCGACACCATGCGGCTTCTCATGTCCCTGGCCGGCGCGGAAAAGATCCTTTCCATTGTCAACGCCAACAAGCGCGGCATTATCCTCAACTTGAAAAACGAAACGGGCCGCGAGCTGTTCAAGCAGCTGGTCGAGGTCTCGGACGTGGTCATCGAAAACTTCAAGCACGGGATCATGGAGGACATGGGGCTGGGCTACGACGACCTG
>JBDRLK010000154.1:0-6135 GCA_043813155.1 Pseudomonadota bacterium
TCAGCCCTGACGCACATCCGTAGAAGCTGAGTCCTACCAAGGCTTTTTAACAAATCCGAAAAAATTTATTTCGAAAAAGGGCTAGACAAGGGATATCGCCTTCTGGCATATTATAATTGAGGACATGTATTCAAGAAGGAAGGCGAGACGATGCCAGGCACCAAATCGAGTCCCCCGCTGATCCAATGTGGTCGTGAGATTTCTCCCAAAGATATTCAACACCTAAAGGAGGTCATCAAGCTGTGTTCGGGATTGAGCCGAGAAGAACTGGCTCACACCGTTTGCGAGCATTGGGGCTGGATCACAGCCTCGGGGCGTCATAAGATGCAGGCCTGCATGAAGCTGCTGGAGAAGCTTGAAGCCGAGGGAATGATTTGCCTGCCTGAGAAGAAGCGCCCTTCCATGAAGGGAAAGAAGATCAAGCAGGCGCCTGTCTCCCGGACGGACAGGACAGATCCTCCTGCCGAGCAGATCATAGGGAAGTTGGCGGATGTACGTCCTGTGAGGTTGATGATTGCCAGGTCGAAGGAAACGGAAGGCCTGTGGAATGAATACGTGAATCGATATCACTACCTTGGTTATAAGAAACCGTTCGGTTTCCCTCTGCGCTACTTTGTTGAGTGCAAGCAGGGGACGGCGGGGTGCGTGCTTCTGGCCGGTGCGGCCAAGGCCATCGGGGTGCGGGATCGCTGGATCGGATGGAGTGAAAATCAGCGGCTCAGAAATCTTGCATGGGTGGTCAACAACACGCGATTTGTATTGTTTCCCTGGGTGGAGGTGCGGCACCTGGCCAGCCACGTTCTTGGGCTCATGGTCCGGCAGGTTCAGGAGGACTGGGAGCAGCGGTGGGGGTATCGACCCGTGCTGCTGGAGACGTTTGTAGACCCGCTTCGCTACCAGGGCACCAGCTACCGTGCTGCCGGCTGGACGTGCCTGGGCAAGACCACGGGGGAGGGGCTACGGCGTCCGGGACGCGAGTATCGCACACACCCCAAGTTGATTTTCGTCAAACCCCTGGTGAAAGATTTTCGTCGGCAGCTTTGTTCGAACAAACTCAAGGGAAGGAAGGAGGAGGCATGAGTCAGAGTAAGGCTCTTAAGAAGAAGCGATGCAGCTTGCATCGAGAGGAGAGAAAAAGCAAAACGCATAAAAAAAGGGAGGCGAAGAAAAAACTGCGCAAGCAACAGCAGGCCCAGGGTCTTGTGCCCCCGCTGCATTTCTGGCCCAGTAATGCCAAGAGCCAGCTGGGGACTCCCAAAGAAGAGCTGGAAGATCGCGAGAGTGCCACGAGCGACCAGCTTCGTTTATTAAGGCAGTTGCTGCCCCATCTATTGGACGACCTGTCGAAGATACCAGACGTGCGAAACCCGAAAAAGGTAAAACACCGCCTCACGATGCTCATGGCTTACGGGATTTTGATGTTCGTGTATCAGATGGGCTCTCGACGCGAGGCCAACACGACGATGACCAATCCCATTTTCAAGGAAAATTTGAAGCTAATTTTCCCCGGGTTTGAGGATATGCCGCATCATGACACGCTTAACCGCCTGCTGGCAAAGATCGATGATGTCGGGGACATAGAAAAGGCGTTGTGCTCGATGGTTAAGAGTCTGATCGCCAACAAGAAGTTTCAGCGGTATCTGGTTGGAGGCAAGTACATGGTTGCCATTGACGGTACGCAGAAGATGGTCAGCATGGATCGGCTGAGCCCCGAGTGGCTGGAGCGCCATGTGGGCAAGGACGAGAACGAGGAGGGCAAGACGCAGTACTACGTGTACGTGCTGGAAGCCACCCTGGTCTTTCCCAACGGGATCTCGATTCCCCTGATGAGCGAGTTTCTGGATTATGAAAAAGGAGACAAGGACCGCTCAAAGCAGGACTGCGAGCAGCGGGCGTTCCATCGTCTGGCTCCGCGATTAAAAGCTCTTTTCCCCCGGCTGTCGATCATGGTGCTTCTGGATGGGCTCTACCCCAATGGTCCGGTGATGGAGGCTTGTGCCCGAAAGTACCACTGGGACTTCATGATCGTGCTGCAGGATGATTCGCTTCCCAGCGTATGGGAGGAGTTTCGGGGGCTGAACGAGTTGCAAGAGGACAATACCCTCGAAATGACCTGGGGCGAGCGCAGGCAGCGCTTTACGTGGGTCAACGACATTGAATATGCCTACGGTAAAAATGAGCGCAAGCGATTGAAGGTGCACCTTGTCGTTTGTGAGGAAAGCTGGGAAGACATCGACAAGGAAGGAAAAATCGTGACCAAAACATCCCGCCACGCCTGGATTTCAGCAATACCCATCACGCGGCACAACGTCCATGCGCGTTGCAACCTCGGGGGCCGCCATCGCTGGGGAATCGAATCGGGCTTCCTGGTGGAAAAACACCATGGGTACTACTACGAGCACTGCTACTCGTTCGACTGGATCGCGATGAAAGGCTACCATTACCTGATGCGCATCGGTCATGCGCTCAATACGTTGATTTTGAACTCCAGTGTCATGATAAAAAGGGTCCGGCACATGGGCCTACGCGGCTTCCTGGACTTCCTGCGCCAGACCATAAGCGTTCACTTGCTGACCTCGGAAAAGGTGCTGGCGCTTCTTTCGCAGCCGCTTCAATTGCGCCTGGAATAAAACGCCTGGCTAACTCCAGCCTGAAAATCTACGAAAACGCCCTCATCCCTGGCATAAGACCGCCCTGGACCGGATCAAGACCATATATAGCGCCGTAAAATCCTTCCGCACGTGATCATGACGCCGCCTCCCGGGTCTCTCAGCGCCCGCGAGGCACCGCTCGGCGCGCCCGGCGCCGGGCCGCCGGGCTCCGGTGCCGCTGATGCGTCACCCCTGCCGCAAGGTTTTCCCCATTGACCTTCCATGCATTCTCGGCTATATGATATCGCATGAAAATTCTGGTAACGGGAGGAGCCGGCTTCATCGGGTCGCACCTGTGCGAAAAGCTCCTCGAGTTGGACCATGAAGTCACCTGTCTTGACAATTTCAACAAGTTCTACGATCCGAACATCAAGAGAGACAATATCAGGAAGTGCAAGTCAATCGACGCCTTCACATTGATCGAGGGCGATCTGCTCGACCTGCCGCGTGTGCGCAATCTCCTGTCCGCTGAAAAATTCGACGTTGTGGTTCACCTGGCCGCTATTCCGGGCGTCAGGCCGTCAGTCAAGGACCCCTTTCCATACGAGGAAAACAACATACGCGGCACCTTGAACATGCTTCAGACCTGCAAGGAGAGCGGCGCCAATAAGTTTATCTTCGCATCGAGCTCTTCCGTCTACGGCATAGGGCTCAAGGCGCCTTTCAAGGAGACGCTCGCGGTGGGCAGGCCTGCTTCGCCCTACGCTGCGACGAAGCTCGCCGGCGAGGTGATGTGCCACGCCTTTCACCATGTCCATGGAATAAACATGGCGATTCTCAGGTATTTTACGGTCTACGGGCCGCGCCAGCGCCCCGAGATGGCCATCCATGAATTCACCAGGAAGGCGCTGGACGGTGAAGTCATTAAAAAATTCGGCGACGGCAGCAGCGTGAGGGATTACACCTATATTGATGACGTGATCGATGTCACGGTGAAATCCATTGAGAAATGCCAGGGATATGAGATCTATAATATCGGGAGCAGCGCCGGCATCACGCTGAACGACCTTCTGAAGCTGATAGGCGATACTGTCGGTGTGGAATTGAACGTGGAGCAGGCGGAGGAAGTTGCGGGGGACGTGCCGTTGACCCTGGCGGACGTGACCAGGGCAAAGCTGAAGCTCGGCTACAAGCCGTCGGTTGCCATCGACGAAGGCATTCGCAGGTTCGTCGAGTGGCTGAAAACCCGGAGGGAAGCCGACGCCCGGGAGTCTTCAGGCGAGGCAGATTCCGAGCCCTGAAATATCAAACAGGAACCGTGGGGACAGCCATGATCTTCCGGAAAGGAGTGGCCGAATGGATTCTGCGCCATTCGGATGCCGCGCTGGCCATCGCCGTTGCCGGCGTTGTCGCCATGATGATTCTGCCGCTTCCCACGTGGCTCCTCGATCTTCTCATAACATCGAATATCAGCATGGCCGTGCTCCTTCTTCTCGTCGTGCTCTACGTGCCCGAGCCGCTGGCCATTGCCACGTTTCCCACCGTCCTGCTGCTGACGACGCTGTACAGGCTGGCCCTCAACGTATCGTCCACCCGCCTCATCCTTCTGCAGGCCGACGCGGGAGATGTCATCAACGCTTTCGGCAATTTTGTTGTTTCGAGCAATTATATCGTCGGCGCCGTAATTTTCCTCATCCTGACGCTCATCCAGTTCATCGTTATCGCCAAGGGGTCCGAGCGCGTCGCCGAGGTGGCGGCCAGGTTCACTCTCGACGCCATGCCGGGAAAGCAGATGAGCATCGATGCGGATTTGAGGGCGGGGATCATAGATTCCAGGGAGGCGCGCAGGAGGAGGGCCAACCTGGAGAGGGAAGCCCAGTTCTACG
Source organism: Pseudomonadota bacterium (assembly GCA_043813155.1). Classification (GTDB taxonomy): domain Bacteria; phylum Myxococcota_A; class Polyangia; order DRWM01; family DRWM01; genus JBDRLK01. The sequence continues at coordinate 4,478 of JBDRLK010000154.1, forward strand.
GTGCCATGGACGGGGGGATGAGGTTCGTAAAGGGCGATGTCATTGCCGGGATATGCATAACCGTCATCAATATCGTGGCAGGGCTCATCATCGGGGTCGTCCAGATGGGAATGGAGGTGAGGGAGGCGGCGCTGACCTTTTCGCTGCTCACAATCGGCGACGGCCTGGTGAGCCAGATACCGGCCCTCGTGATTTCCACGAGCGCGGGATTCGTAATCACGCGCGTTGCCAGCGAGGAGTCCGGCACACACCTGGGGCTGGACATAGGAAGGCAGATACTTGCCCAGCCGAGGGCCCTGAAGATCGTCTCGCTTCTTCTCATCGGGATCGGGATCATTCCCGGCATGCCCTTCGGCCCTTTTCTGGCTCTGGGCTGCATTACCGGATTCATAGGGTGGTCGATAGGCCGGGGGGAAAAGAAAAAAGCTTTGCGCCGCGCCGGGGATGAGCAGAAGGCGGGGATTGTCCCGGCCGGGGGGGAGCGGGAAGGGGAAGGCGGAGCGCTTTTGTGCGCAGTGTCGGTCGAGCTGGCGGGGGAGCTCGCCGGTGGTGATGACGGGCCGGGCGCCGTGGCCCTCAAGCTGCAGGAACGAGTCCCCGCGATCAGGGAAAAGCTGTTCGAAGAGCTCGGGCTGAAGCTTCCCCCGGTTCACATCAGGACAGCGCCCCGGGCCGCGACGGACGCGAACTATGCCATCCTCGTGAACGAGGTCCCCGAGCTCAGGGGCATGGCCTTCGAGGGCAGGATCTACACGGCCCTGGCCGCGGGTCAGCTCGCGGACGCCGGAATCGATGCGCTGGAAGGCATCGATCCTTCGGGAAGGTTCATGGGATCCTGGATAGAGGAAAGCAGCAGGGACAGGCTGGCGATTTACGAGGCAGGCTTCATGGAGCCCCATGCCTACATCGCGGCCTGCCTCGAATGGACCGCAAGGAGGAACGCCGATGAGCTCGTCGGCGCGCAGCAGGTGCAGGAAATGCTTGATATTCTCGAAGCCTCGCACCCGGCGCTGGTACGCAATGCGGTGCCCAAGCCCGTTGAGCTGAGCCTGCTGACGGACGTAAGCAGGAGACTGGTGTCGGAGGGAATAAGCCTGCGCTACATGGAAAAGATCGTCGAGACACTGGTTGCATGGGTTCCCAGGGAGAAGGATCCGGTCTCCCTCACGGAGCTGGTTCGCGCGTCTCTCAAAAGATACTTATCGTCCAAGTACACGTCGCCGGACGGGAAGATGGATGCCTTTATCCTTTCTCCCGTTATCGAGGACGCCGTTCGATCGTCGCTGCACAAGACGGATGCCGGCAGCTATCTTGCGCTGGCCCCGGAGATCACGAAATCGATTCTCGCGGCGGTCAAAAAGGAAATCGATCCTTACAGCTCCTTTAACCGGAAACCGGCAGTCGTTGTAACGGAGGCCGATGTGCGAAGATATTTCAAGAAGCTCGTGGAAACGGATTTTCCGGACATTGCCGTGCTCAGCTTCGGCGAGATAGAGTCAAGGACCATCCTGCGGCCCATGGGGGAAATATCGATCGGTCGCCATCCCATAAACCCCGGGTAGGGGAGGCTTAAACCGCAACACCTTATTAAGCGGGTCGCCCGAGCAAGGAGAGGGCGACAACCTCCCGTCCGGATTATCGGGCGGCTGAAGCCGCCC
>JBDRLK010000155.1:0-5764 GCA_043813155.1 Pseudomonadota bacterium
AGCAGGATACGGGCGCGCCGAGGGCGCGCAGCTACACAACGTTGTGAAACAAGGTGACGTGAAAAGAAGAAAATGAATTTCATTACAGGACACATAGCAACCGTTCTGGTGGTAATCCCGGTGCTGGCCGGGCTGGCCCTGCTCTTTTTCCCTGCAAAGGCGAAAAGGGCGATGTACGCTTTTTCCCTGGCCGCCGCGCTTGCGGGTTTCGGGATCAGCCTCCTGCTGCTCAAGGGTGACTTCAGCGAGGGGCAGTTCCAGTTCCTCGAGCGTGTCAGCTGGGTAAAATCTTTCGGCATCAACTATCAGGTGGGCGTCGACGGTCTTTCGCTCTTCCTGATCATCCTGACGAAATTCCTCATGCCCATCGCCATCCTGAGCTCCTATGGCGCCATCAAGGACAGGATCAAGGAATACCTCATCACTTTCATGCTGCTCGACGCGGCCATGGTGGGGACATTCGTCTCGCTCGACATGTTCCTGTTCTTCGTCTTCTGGGAGCTGATGCTCATTCCCATGTACCTGATCATCGGCATGTGGGGCAGCGACAACCGCATCTACGCAGCCGTGAAGTTCTTCATCTACACCATGGTCGGCTCGGCGCTCATGTTTGTCGCCATCCTGCTGCTCGTGGCTACGTACAAGCAGCTGACGGGGATTTACACGTTCGATTATTTCGAGCTTCGCCGGCTCGTTCTCACGCCGGCGATCCAGATGTGGCTGTTTGTCGCCTTTGCGCTGTCTTTCGCCATCAAGGTCCCGCTCTGGCCGTTTCACACGTGGCTCCCCGACGCACACGTCGAGGCGCCAACGGCCGGAAGCGTCATCCTGGCGGCCGTTCTCCTGAAGATGGGCACCTACGGCTTCCTTCGCTTCGCCATGCCCCTTTTCCCCAATGCTTCCCACAGCGCGGGCCCGACGATCGTCCTGCTCGCGATCACGGGCATCATTTTCGGCTCGCTCGTGGCGTGGATGCAGAAGGACTTGAAGAAGCTCGTGGCCTACTCCTCGGTGGCTCACCTGGGGTTCGTCATGCTGGGCATGTTCGCGCTCACCAACCGCGGCATGTGCGGCAGCGTCTACCAGATGCTCAATCACGGCATCAGCACGGGGGCTCTGTTCCTCCTGGTGGGGGTGATCTACGAGCGCAGGCACACGAAGCTGATCAGCGAGTTCGGGGGGATTGCGAAAGTCATGCCGGCGTTCGCCGCGATCTTCGTGATCATCACGCTCTCGAGCGTGGGGCTTCCCGGCACGAACGGGTTCGTCGGGGAGTTCCTGATCCTCTGGGGCGCGTTTACCTCCAAGGTCCTGGCCTTCCCCAGGTGGCTCACGGCGGTCGCGGCCCTGGGCGTCATCCTTGGCGCGGTCTACATGCTCTCGGCGGTCCTGCGCGTGTTTTTCGGAAACCTCAAAAACCCGAAGAACAAGGCGCTGGGGGACCTCACGCCGCGCGAATGGGTCTACCTGCTTCCGCTCGTCGGCATGGTTGTTTTCATGGGTCTCTTCCCCAATCCATTCCTGAAGAGGATCGAGCCGGCCGTAGAGCTGATCAGGATGGATTATCTCCAGAAGGCCGCAAAGAGCCAGGCCGCGACGCAGGCCTTCCTGGACAAGCCCGTTGATTTCCTGTTTCCCGACGGCCTGATGATTCCAACGGTGTCGGCGATAGGCGCCAAACCCCCCCCGACCCCGACCCCTCCCGCCCCATCGTCAATCAGGCCCGTCACGCCGGTTCATCCGGGCGGAGGCAAGATGTTGCCGCTGCCCGGGGGAGCGCTTGGCGGCCACGGGCATCCGCCTGATAACAAGCCGTCTCCATCGATGGGAGGCAAGCCGGCATCATCCGGACCTTTGGGTGGAGGAGGGCAGCCATGAGCATGGGAACAATACTGGTACTGTCTCCCGCCCTTGTCCTCGTTCTTGGAGCGCTGCTTATCATCGTTACCGACGCCCTGTTCCTGACGGCGGGCAAAAAGGCGGGCAGTCTCATCAAGAGCATGTATGCCCCGAAGCTCGAGATGCAGGCCACCACGGTCGAGACCTCGTGGACCCTGGAGCGAAGCGGCGCTACGGCCCTGTTTTTCGCCATCGCCTTCGGCCTGACGCTGGTCCTCCTGGCCAAGGGCTATTTCGCGGGCGAGGGCTACAGGATCGCCGCCTCGATCAGGATCGACAAGCTGTCGCTGGCCGGGTTCCTGCTGATCTCGGCCGGAGGGTTTTTCGCCTCGCTCATGGCCGGCGGGTACTTTCACGAGCTCAAGGCCGACCGCGGCGGGTTCATACCGCTTCTTCTGCTGGCATCGGTGGGCGCCATGGTGCTCGTTGCGGCCAATGACTTTATAACGTTTTTCGTCGGGCTCGAGACCATGAGCCTGGGCGCCTACGCCATGACCGGCTTCAGGATCGTCTCGCCGCGCAGCGTCGAAGGGTCCATGAAGTACTTTCTTCTGGGCAGCTTCGCTTCGGCCATCATGCTCTACGGCATCGCGCTTCTCTATGGCGAGAGCGGCAGCGTTGAGCTCGAAGTGGTCGGCCGCGTGCTGAACGGCGCTGCGGCGCAAAAACCGCTCGTCATGCTCGGCTCCATGCTTTTCCTGGCCGGGCTCGTTTTCAAGGTCGCGGCCGTTCCGTTCCACATGTGGACGCCCGAGGCTTACCAGGGAGCGCCCACGCCGGCCACGGGCTTCATGGCCACGGTCGTCAAGGCCGCGGCCTTCGTGGCCATGATAAGGATCCTGGGCAGCGTGCTGCGCGACCCCGCGCTGGCCGGGCCGCCGTTCGGGTGGGCCTCGATCCTGGCCGTGGTCAGCGTGGTCACGATGTTCTGGGGGAATTTGGCCGCGCTCAGGCAGAAGAACATAAAACGCATGCTCGCCTACTCCAGCATCGCCCACGCGGGCTACATCCTTGTCGGCGTGGTGGCCGGCTGGGTCTACCCCTCGGCCCTGGGCCGGGCGGAGTGGACCATGTCGCCCGTTGTGACCTCCGCCGTCCTGTACTACCTGGCCGCCTACATCGCGGCCAACGCGGGCGCCTTTGCCGTGATCTCGATCGCCTGCAAGGGCGGCAACGAGGCCACGGACATCGCGGACTACAGGGGGTTCGGGAGGAGGCACCCCCTGCTGGCCGCGGCACTGAGCATCTGCCTGCTCTCCATGCTGGGCCTCCCGCCGCTGGGCGGGTTTTTCGGCAAGCTGTACGTTTTCCGCATCGCGGTGGAAGGCAACCTGTGGCTGCTGGCGGTGCTGGGCATGATCGCCAGCGTGGTGAGCGCCTACTACTACATCGGCGTGATCGTGACCATGTACATGCAGGAGCAGGAGGAAGGCAAGGCCGCGGCCGAGACGATCCGCTCCTGGCAGATGTCCGCGGCCGTCATCACGGCCGTGTTCTTCGTCCTGGCCCTCGGCCTCTACCCCTCGCCCCTGATCTCCCTCTTTACGGGCTGAACCCCCCCCCTGTTTTGGTAGCCGCAGGCTTCAGCCTGCTTCAGCCTCCCGTTCGCACCCCTCTCCTCTGTGTCATTGCGTCGTTCCAGTTCTCCTCCCCCGCGTGTCATGGCGAGGCAACGATCCAGACAAAGCCGTGGCCATCTCGAATCTTGCACCGAGCAGCCACTTGCAGAGCGGGGCTTCAGCCACCGGCAAAAACCGGCCGTTTGCCATGCTGTGGCCACCTGTCTTCGGCATAACCCCCTGTTTTTACGTTTCCTGATCGCGCCCCGGTTCTTGCAAGATCATGGATGGCATGGCCTGCACTTGCAGACAGACTGCGTTTCCCCGGCCGGCCGTCTACCGCCCTCGCAGACCTCAGCAGACTGACTTTTACAGGCTGGTCGAGGACAACCTCGAGACGTTCCTGGTCCAGGCGAACGATCCTTTCTATGCAGCCTCCCCATCCGTTCCCCCGCACGCCGAGACGGCGATGCGAGATTTCCTCTCTTGTGGCCTTCCCGGGGATGGCTTCTGCCGCGCTGTTTGCCGACGATGCGGCCGCACGCTGGTGATCAGCTACTCGTGCCAGCACCGCTGTCCATGTCCCTCCTGCGCGGCGAAGAAGACCGCTGTCGCCGGAGCAAAACTGGTCGACGACGTCATCCCCGAGGTGCCCGTGAGAATGTGGACGCTCACTCTGCCCAAGCGCCTGAGGTTTTTCCTGGACAAGGACGCGAAAATGCTCGACGGGACGGGGAGGATTTTGGCCGGGGAAGTGGAGATGTTCCTGAGAAGGCTTGCGGGCATCGAGGACGGCCGGTGCGGTACGGTTCAGTTCATCCAGTGGGGCGCGTCGTTCGACCTTAAGCGACACGTCCACTATCATCAGCTCTCCACTGACGGCGTGTTTCTCGTCGGGCCCGGTGGCTCCGTAAACTTCCAGGAAGTGCGACCGCCAACGCCAGAGGAGGTGAAGGCCGTGGAGCAGCGCATTGCCGCAAGGGTCTTGAAGCTGTTCGTCCGGCACGATCACCTTGAGAGCTCGGAGGCGGAAAAAATGAAAGCATGGGAATTCTCGGGGTTCTCGCTCGACGCCTCGGTGGCCGTGGAGGCCGACGACAGGAAGGGGCTCGAACATTTGGTCCGCTACTGCGCAAAGCCGAGCTTCGTCGCCTCCAACGTCACGTACCTGCCCGACGCGGAGCAGGTGATCTACCGTTTGCCGAAACCCGACCCCCAGGGATGCACGCAGATCGAGCTCACGCCCATGGAATGCCTGCAAAGGATCGTCGAGCTGATTCCCCCCCCGAGAAAGAACATGATCAGGTTCTACTCGGCCTTTGCCCCGAACTGTTCCATCCGCCGCAAGGTCGTTCGGTATTCCGAGCAGGAGCAGCTCACGATTCTGCCCTCGGAGGAAAAGAAGAAAACCAGTCGCAGGAAAGCCAACCTCACCTGGGCCGCCCTGATCCGAAGGGTGTTTGAGGTGGATCCTTTGCGCTGCCCCTGCGGCGGCGAGCTGAAAATCGTGGAGTTCTACACGGACGGGCATGAGTGCGCCGACTACCTGGAGCGCTGCGGCCTGCCGATCCAAACCGCAGACCCGAAGCCGGCGCGTTCGCCGCCGGAGCTCGAGGAGCTCGCGGAGCCGGAGTTCGAGGATTACGTCGAGCCCGACACTCCGGACGAATGGTACGGCATCGATCCTCCCTTTTACGAGGACTGAAACGGCCTCGCGGCGCACCACTGCATCCTTTCCTGTATTTTGCTGCTTTCTGCACCATGATCTTTTCTTGTTGCGGGCCTTGGTGTACAGAGAAAATACTTCTTACCCCATCTACCCCATCTACCCCATCCTCCACCTTCAACCTGCGTTCGGATTTGTGTTCGGATTCGTCAACGACCCACGAAAATTCCCGCTTGCAAGATAGAAAAAGTACCTTTATAATCATTATAGTTCATGGAAGTTGTAACAGCCGCTCAGCAATAGAAGCGCGAGAATAACCAGTGATATCTTCATAGCTGTAAAACCGCCATTAAAAAATGAAGGGGAAAGGGGAAATAAATATTTTCCTACTCTCAACAAGAGTGCATATTTTTACTCGTTTCGACGGAGTATTAACATGAAAAACGCCAGGATTAATAGGACAGCGAGGACCATTGATACTTTTCCATCTTCATTTTCCATGGAATACGACATCGAGCAACCGATTCTCTTAAGGAATGAATCGTTTGGTTTGCCGGATGCGGACGGCTCCGGTTTGGTTTCCGACGGCTTGATAATTTGTCCGTCGGCCGTGACTTCGTAGCCGGCCTCTGTGAGATAT
>JBDRLK010000156.1:0-12274 GCA_043813155.1 Pseudomonadota bacterium
CGTGCAGCTACTGGGCACGCCGAGGGCGTGCAGCTACTGGGCACGCCGAGGGCGTGCAGCTACCACTATCTTCGGGCACGCCGAGGGCGTGCAGCTACTGGGCACGCCGAGGGCGAGCAGCTACTGGGCACGCCGAGGGCGAGCAGCTACAGTTGCTAGGGTTTCAGTTTGCCCACGAGGACGCTCGCCCTGTGCGTCACGGCAACCTCGTCATCATCAATGTTTCCGTCGCACACCGTACAGGCCGGTACCTGGCTCGAAGACACAACAGCGCCCGTGTCCCAGGACTCGTAAGGCGCGACCGCCAGCCCCAGGGGCCCGGGAAGATCCCCGGCCCTTCCCAGCCCGAGCACGGTTACGAGATCGACCGTGGCTTCCACGTAGCCCGATCCGTCGGCCGTGCCGTCGTAGCCGCAGGCGGCGGCAACGGCCGCCCAGCCCGTGTCCCACCAGCGGACCTCGCAGTACCCGCTCTGCTCTTCCATGAGCAGGACAAAAAGGTAGGAACCTGCCGGCGCCGACGCGACCGTGCCCGTCTTGGACCACGGCGCCGGCACCGTGACCACCGTGTCCACCTCCCCCACCCAGGCGTAGAGCAAGTGGTCCGACAGCCCGGTAGCCGCCTCGTGCGTGGCCAGGTAGAGAAGGCCCTCGTCATTAATCGCCCCGTACACCTCCATGGTCTCTCCGGGCGTTCCGGCGATCAGGGGCGCGGCCGAAGGGTCCGTGTCAACCCAGACATCGATGAGGCCGTCCTCAACGTTGAACGCCTCGTGCCCGGTGATTGCCCAGTCGTCGAGATAGAGCGTCGCGTCGCCGTCCCAGCCGCCCGTGACATCGTAGAGGCGCACGAATGCCCTGAAAAACCCGTCCACGGCGGGCGTGAAAACATGATCGAGCTCGCGCCACGCATCGCCGTCCGACGTGTACGAGCCGTAATCCCGCGTGAGCGGCGCCTCGGAAATATCGTAGGGCTGCAGGCCGGTCCTTGCCCTTCCGGCAATGTCATTGTCGTAGAACCAGACGTGGTACGTGGTGACCGTTCCCGCGGACACGGGGGTGAACCAGGCCTGGTAAAAGTCCTGGTTTGCCGTGGATGTCCAGGTAATGTTGACGCTGTGACTGCCGCTTCCCACGATCGTGTCCTCCCGGCCGGCGGAATACTGGCTTGTCATCCTCTCGAAATCATCGGGCGGGTTGCTGAAGGCCCAGTCCTCGAAATCCCAGTTGGAGTTGTCGATGGCGCCGCAGGCCGCGTTGTCGAGCATCAGGAAGTCCTCGGCCCTGCAAGCCGTAAGATCGTACATCCCGTCCCATTCCCCGGCCGGGGCAAGCACATCCAGGACCATGCCCGGGCACATGCGCGGCATGAGCGATGAAAAGTCCGTGAAGTGGATCGCAGTGGAGCTCGACGTTCCGAAATCAACATCGTACGTTTCCACCCACCCGGAGACGACCTGAGCGTTGTTGATCCGGATGAGCTCGCTTTCCGTGCTTTCGTCCACAGTGCCGTCGGCCGTGAAATCCTGCACCAGGAAGCCCACGTCCCCGGCCACACCGTCGTTCGAGGTTATGGTGAAGACATCGGCCTCCTGCAGCCCGTGATACTCGATAAAGTTCGTGATCTCCACGTCGATCATGTTGCCCTGCTCAACGGCCGGCGCCGTGTCGCCAAGGTACATGAAGAGCCCCGGACCCTCCTGAAATCTCTGGATATAGAAGCCGTTGTCCGACGCGGCGGCCGGCCTGACGTAGGAAACATGGACCTTGTTGACGGCAAAGCTCACGGCGCCGTACTCCGACGCTCTCACCTGCTCGATTGTATTGGTGCACACGCCGTCCAGGCACGCCATGTCGTCCGTTTCAGAGCAGTCGGTCTCCCCGGACGGGAAGTCGCACGCGTAGCCGTCTCCCGAAGGCGTGCAGGCGCCCGGCTCGCTGAGCCGGACCAGGGTGACAAGATCGTCGAGACAATAATCGGCGGGCGCCTCCTCGCAGGGATTCGGGTCGCAGGGGTCTGGAGGCTCTTCTTCAGCCGGGTCCTCCTCGACGGCATCCCCGGCCGCGTCCTCGTCTTCTATCTCGGCCATGTCCGCGGTTTCCTCGGTTTCATCCGGCGCATCCGCTCCGTCCGGTTCCCCGGGAACCTCGCCGGCCGCGTCCCCGTCTTCGATCTCGACGCCATCCACCGTTTCCACGGTACCGTCCTCGACAGGGTCGCCGGCGATCTCTTCGTCCGGAACATCGGGCAGGACATCCGCCTCGAGGTCCCATGCCTCGGCGTCAATCGTATCGTCAAGGGAAATGTCCCCGTCACCGGTGCCGGTCCCGGAGTCGCATGCAGTGAATATGAAGACAAGGGCGATGAACGCGATTTCGACTCTTCTCACTCTCAGCCTCCTTGTGATCACGGATGATTATTGCAGATTAATGAAAAAAACGAAAGGAGCCCTGCCCATTGACTGCGGTTCGAATCAAAACAAACGGGAGCACAGGCTCCCCTGCCCGACGGTGCAGCTACTTCAGCTCATCAAAAGGGATTTTTCGAGGCCGCGGCATGCGCGCGTCCTTGAGCTTTGGCCTGGTCTTCTGCTTCGGCACGAATTCCAGCTCGTCGTCCTGTTTTGGTTTTGGCTTCTGCTGCAGCCTGGATTTCAGTCTCGTCTGCCGGTCCTGCAGGCGCTGCAGCTCTTCCCTGGTGAACTTTTCCAAACGCCCCGCCTGCTTGAACCATTTGTACGTATCCTCGATCGTTTCCCTCATGGACCGCGGCCTGTAACCAAGCTCGGTCTGCGCCTTTTCACAGCTGATGTACCTGTAGTCCTGCAGGTAGGAAATGGACGCGCTCGTGTAAGAGGCCGGCTTTCCTCGCAGCCTGTTGTACGAGGCTGCAAACGGCGCCCCCAGCCTTGCCAGCCAGTAAGGCGATACGAACGTGGGCTGCTTCACGCCCGTGACCTCGTGGATGAGCCGGGCCAGGTCTTTCAGCGCCATCCAGTGACCTGAAAGAAGGTAGCTCTGGCCCCGGCGCCCCCTCTGCTCCGCCGCCATGGCGCCCGTGACCACGTCACGCACGTCCACCCAGTTGAAGCCCCCCTCCATGAGGGCGGGAAGCTTTCCCTGGTACATGGTGACAAGGACCTGCCCCATGTGGGAGGGCTTGAAATCAAGCGGGCCTATAATGCCCGTGGGATTCACGATCACCGCGAAGAGGCCCCTCTTGACGCCCATGAGCACGATTCTCTCGGCTTCCGCCTTGGTGCGGTCGTACATGTAGCAGTCACCGGTGTCCACGTACTCGCGCGTCTCGTCGATTTCCTGGTCTTTGGGGCAGGCGTTGAGGGCATGAATCGAGCTGAAGTGCACGAGCTTCTCCACGTTGGCCTCGATGCAGGCGTCGACCACGTTGCTTGTGCCCTCCACGTTGATCATGCGCGTGATCCTGTCCTTCCCGCCTTCGATCGAGATGTGGGCGGCAAGGTGATAGACGGTGCCGGCGCCCTGAAAGGCCTTTGCCAGCGTATCGGGCTTCAGGATATCCGCCTCCACCCTCTGGACCCGCAGGTCATCCAGGGCGCGGGTGTCCTTGTGGACCAGCACCCTGACGTGCCTTCTCTGCTTGATAAGCGTCCTGGTCAGAACCCCGCCCACGTGGCCCGACGCTCCCGTGATTACTACGGTCATCTATAAAATAAAATATTGCAGCTGCGACAATAGTTCAAGAGCCTAGTTGTTTTACTTGACTCACCGCGCCTGGTTCATACGCGGCCGGCGATTCGATCGAGCCTCTCGTCGAGCAGGCTGAAAAGGCGCGCATTGCCTTCGGCCTGGCTGTAGCCCTCGAGCTTTTCCCGGTACGCGTCCAGGTTCCCCAGGAAGTGGCGTATGGTCGCGGCGTCCAGCTCATCCATGCCGTAGCCATAGCCCAGCTGCTCCAGGTAATAGGCGTTGAGGACCTGCTCGAACTGCGATTTAACCGGAATGCTCAGCACGGGTTTCCTGAAGTAGACGGCCTCTCCGAGCAGCGTAAACCCGCCGTTGGCTATGACGGCGCGCGCCGAGGCAAGATCCCTGATAAACACGGTTTCGTCGAAGGGGCGGATTTTCACGTTCCCGTCATCCGCATCCCCGCAAATATCCCTCCGGTACCCGTACAGGTAAAACCTGTCTTTCAGCTGCTTGAGAATGTCCGGCAGGCCTTTTGCGGAATCCGACGTCTGGTAGACCAGGACATGGTCCCCGTCGGACGGCTGCGTCTCGAGAATTTCCTTTCTCAGGATCGGCGGGACGAGAGTCGTGTTGGGCTTTCTGAGCGCGGGATAGAAAAACGTGGTGATGTAATAGTGAGTGCAGAGGGGAAGCTTGCCCTTTACGAATCCCTTGGTCACCAGGAACTCTTTTTTATGAAGCTTGATGAACTCTTTAGGGTGCGTGCACCGCTGGATCATCTGGATGTTGTCGATGCAGATGACGGGAATGCGGTGCCTTACGCCGTAGAGGTATGACCATGACTCGAAATCGCTGATCACGCACTGCGGCTTGAACTCGTGGGCTATCTTGAAATACTGAACAATATTTTCAGGGACGCCCTCGAGTGAATTTTTCACGTTTTCCACGACGCTTCGGATCATCTTGAACTCGTTGTCACGGTAGGTCATCTGCAGGCCCCAGATGTGATGCACGTCGCGCAAATGTTTCCTGATCACATCATAGGCCCTGCCCGACACGACAACGGCGACATCATGCTTTTCATGGTGAACCAGGTGATCGATGACGGCCCGGGAACGGATGGCATGACCCATGCCCTCTCCGGTGATCCCGTAGAGTATCCGCATGGTTTAATCTTCCTTCCCGGGATCGGAAAACGAGCGCAGCGTTCGTACCCCCGGCTTTATGTCGAGCGCGTCCCCCTGCCGGCCGCTGTCCGCGCCGGCCTGTCCCGGCCCGGAAGCCGGGTCCGCTGCAAACCAGAGGTCCAGGATCCTGCCCTCCATAAACCGGCTGTCCTTTTTCGCCACCGCGACCAGCGCCTCGATGAACTCATCGGCGTCCTGATAGCGGCGGCCCAGGTCCGCTGTCAGGGCTTTATTGATGATCGCCTCGACCTCCCCGGACAGCCTTGCGTTGATTTCGCGAGGAGGCCGGTACTTGCCCTTTGTCACGGATGCGATAACGGCCAGGGAATTGTCGCCCTTGAACGCCTCCTCGCCCGTGACCATCTCGTACAGGAGCGATCCCACGGCAAACAGGTCGGAGCGCCCGTCGAGGATCTTGCTCCCCATGGCCTGCTCCGGTGACATGTACTGGGGCGTGCCGAACACGACGCCTTCCTGGGTCAGCCTGTCTTTTGTTTTCATCTCGTCTATAAGGCTCGAGATGCCGAAGTCGAGCAGCTTGAGCTTCTCCCTGCCGCCCTCCTGAACGAGGTACACGTTTTCCGGCTTCAGGTCCCGGTGAATGATATTCTGCTTGTGAACGGCCGCGAGCGTACGGAGGATCTCGATCGCAATGGTCACGGCCGTGATGTCGGCCAGCCTCCCCCTGCGATAGACCAGATGCGCCAGGTCCGTGCCGTCCAGAAGCTCCATCACGATATAGGGAAGGCCCTCCCCTGTCCATCCCATGTCCGTGACTTCCACGAGGTTCGGGTGGCCCACCCTGGAAAACACGCGCGCCTCGTTGTAAAAACGCGTCAGGCTCGCCTTGTCGCGGGCGATTTCCGGGGCGAGAAACTTGATGGCCAGCTTCCGGTTGATCATCATGTGGGTCGCTTCATAGACCACCCCCATCCCGCCCACGCCCATGACCCCGCCCAGTCGGTACTTGTCATCCAGGACCACGCCGGAAAGCTTGTGGATGCCGTTGAGCGCGACGTCGCGGACGGGACAGATGTTCGTGGACTGGGGATGCAGCTGCTGGCAGAAGGGGCAGTTGAAGTATTTGCGCTTGGCTATTGAAAACAGCTCTCCCTGCGACCGGTCCCTTGCGCTGATGCGGAACCCCTTGCGCGATGGCGTCAGGGACGTCGCAAGGGTGCTGCCTATCTCTTCGAAGCCCTCGCGGCACATGACAATGAGCTGCACGACCTCGGGATCGAAATGGCTCCCGGCCTTTGAATCGACGATGTCGATGGCAATCTCGAAGGGATAGGCCTCCTTGTAGGGCCTGCTGGTCGTCAGCGCGTCAAACACATCGGCCACGGCAAGGATCCTGGCGACGAAGGGGATGTCCTCACCCTTCAAACCCCTGGGGTATCCCGACCCGTCGAAGCGCTCATGATGGGTCCAGGCGAGCATGGCCGCCGTGTCGAGCATGGGCGCGTTGCTGCCCTGGAGCAGGGCCCGGCCCAGAGCCGAGTGCTTTTTGAGCTCCTCCATCTCTTCCTGTTCCAGCGCTCCCTGCTTTTTGATGATTTTACCGGGCACGTCGACCATGCCTGTGTCATGGTACACGGAGGCTGTCCTCAGCATCTGGATCTGCTGCTCTGACATGCCCATGGCGCCTGCCAGGATCTCGACATAGGCGGCAATCCTTCTCAGGTGCTCGACGATTCCCTCTTCCCTGTATTGAAACGCCGCGGCGAGCTGGATCTGGGCCTCCAGATGCCCTTTGTCGATCTCCTCGTACCCGGCCTCCTCCGGGGCATAGAAGGAGGCCAGGAGCGAAGATCGCTGCTTGTACCTTTCAGAATCCTTCATGTATTATGAAAAATAACACCACAAATTGCCTCTGAAGTCAATTTCTTGAAGACAACGGCAATAATTTGAAGCCGGGCCCGATAATAGGGTATATACTATTGATCAGGGGGCGGCCGCGGGCTCTGCGGAAGACCGCATCGGCCCTCGGCAGGGAAGAGGGAAGGAGGCGCTCATGTTCAGGCTTCGAAAGAGTCTATATTTTTTCGTCTGCATTTCGGCCGTCTTTGTCTCAGGCGCGTGCACCGGGGACAAGGCTGATTTAAAGCTCTTCGTGGACGTCAACAGCAAGGCGCCGCAGCCGGGCTACGTGATCCAGTATATCTTTGTCGTCTGGAATGAGGGGATCGTGGATGCGCAAAACGTCTCGATTCCGGTTTCGATCAATGATCTGCAGCCCGAAGGTGGAGCGGGGCAGATCAGCTACGAGGCAGGGTCCATGGATATCAACCGGGACTATCATCCGGACGAATCCGAGGATTCCTACTTCTTCGTTGCGCGCACACCCCTGACGGACGCGGATGACGCCGACGAAGGTCATTTCAACCAGGGCGAAAACACGGTATACCTGAGAATCGGCAGGATGGCACCGCGTGATTACGCCATCTGGGCTTTCGACGTCAAAATCGACGAGGATGCGGCATGCGAAGCAAGCCCCCTGGTACCGGGCGTAATAACACTGTCCGCCGACAATGCCGATTCCAGGACCGGGGAGGCGGAAATCAACATCGTCTGCGAGTCGCCGAAGCTGATTGCGGTCAAGGAGGCCAACGTGACGGAAGCGAGCCCGGGCGACGTGATAACCTACACGATCAACTACAGCTACGACATAGTCAATATCGGCGGCGATTCCTCGCGCTTCGACCTTCGCCGCGTCAGGATCTATGACACCTTCCCCGGCCTGTCCCTCGATGCCGATACGATAAGCGCGGACGGCGAAGAGCTTGAAGGCGTCATATTCTGGCAGATCGACGAGCTTGCATGCGGAGACAGCGGCACGGTCAACTGGACCGCGAAAGTAAAAGACGGTGCCCCCTCGGGAATGGAAATCGAGAACATCGTTGAAATTACCAGCCAGAACACCTGCGAGGAGCAGCACGTGGGTAGTTCGGTTATCGTAACGGTGCAGTAAAATACCCGGGTAGGGGAGGCTTCAGCCTCCCGTAAAAAAGGAAAGGGCGGCTAAAGCCGCCCCTACCCGGGATTATGAGCTTGATTTCCTGGCGGCTGAAGCCGCCCCTACCCGACAGGGGTGATCGCCGCTATCCGCGCTTCTGGATCGGCACGACCTTCCTTTCGAATTCGCCGGTGTATATGCCCCTCGGCCTGAAGATGCGGTTGTTCTGCAGGTACTCCGTGACACGGGCGGTCCACCCGGCCATTCTGCTGACAGCGAAAACAGGCGTGAACATCTCGGGCGCAATGCCCATGCAGCTGTAAATGAGGCCCGAGTAGAAATCAACGTTGGGAAAGATCTTCTTTTTAGCGCCGAGCTTATCCACAACTGCTCTTTCCAGCTTACGGGCCACACGGTAGAGCGGCTCCATGTCCTTTTTACCATATATCGCGAACCGGGCCAGCGGGCCCAGCACGCGGGCGCGCGGATCATAGGCCTTGTACACGCGGTGGCCGAAGCCGCTGATTTTCCGCCTGCCCGCTATGGCCCTGTCCACCCACTCCTCGATGTTATCCGCATCCCCTATCTCCCTCAGCTGACGCACGACATGCTCGTTGGCGCCGCCGTGAAGGGGGCCGTTGAGCGCGGCAATGCCGGCGCCTGCCGAAAAATAGACATCCGAAAGCGTTGAGGCGACAACCATGGACGCAAACGTGCTGGCATTCATGCCGTGATCCGCGTGAAGGATGAGCGCGATATCCATGAGGCGCGCCTCAACCGGCGAAGGATGCCGGCCCGTCATCATGAGCAGGAAGTTGGCCGCGTGGCCGAGCTCCGGGTCCGGCTCGATGGGCATGAGCCCCTGGTGAAGGCGCGCAATGGCGGCGGCAATCGTGGAAACGCCCGCGATCAGGTGGTTGCACGCGTCGATACCGCAGGCCTCCTGGAACACCTTCCTCTTTCCAAACCGCTTGAACTCGAAGGTGGCTCGGCCCTGACCCCTGGGCGCGGTTTCCATGGCAATCGAATCCTCGTCCGACGCGATGGCGGTCGTGGGGGGAGGCTTGCCGATCTCCCGGTCACCGCACGTGTAGTCCTGCCGCAGGAGCTCCGTACCCAGGCGCAGGGCGGCCATGGCGTTCATCTCCTCGACGCGAAAGCCCATGAGCTTGCGCAACGTGGTGTTGATCCTGCGGTACTCTGCCATCTGTCCCTTGTAGAAGTCGAGCTGAACCGACGTGGGAAGCTCGCCGTGGAGCAGCAGGTAGCATACTTCCTCGTAAGTGCAGTAGGCGGACAGGTCGAAGATGTCGTATCCGCGGTAAACCAGCCAGCCTTTCGAGCCGTTGACATAGCCGATCTTGCTTTCACAGGCAATGGCGCCTTCCAGCCCCGGCCCGACCGTGCACTGGATGGGCCAGTCAACCCGGCTGATGTGCTCGGGCTCGACCGCGCCGGCAGTTTCCCGCCGCGCTTTCTCAGCCGCCTTGACTATGATCTGCGTAATTTCATTTGTTTCTTTATGCATATCCCATTTCTCCTCTATTTTCTCATCTAATTATTTCTACAAATATAATGCGCTGTTGAATTTTTACCACTCAAAACCTATATTTATTATCAGCCATGCCACAACAGCAGCAAACAAAAGAAATTGACTCTTTCAATGCAAAAACCGGCCTGGACACGGCCGATGGCAGCGTCGCCTTCTACCGCCTCGACTGCCTGAAGGACAGGGGCATTGCCGATATTTCCAGGCTCCCTGTCTCCATCAGGATCCTGCTCGAGGCCGTGATGCGCTCTGAAAACGGCCGCGACATAAAAAAGGATGACGTGGAGGAGCTTGCCGGGTACGATCCGGCAGCGCCCGGGAGAACGCAGATTCCCTTCATGCCGGCTCGCGTGCTGCTGCAGGACTTCACGGGGGTTCCGGCCGTGGTGGACCTCGCGGCCATGCACAGCGCCATGGCGCGGCTGGGCGGGGACCCCGGGCGCGTCAATCCGCAGATACCTGTGGACCTGGTCATCGACCACAGCATCCAGGTCGACGCATACGGCGAGCCCTCGGCGCTGGAACGCAACTCCAGCTTCGAGTTCAGGCGCAACCGCGAGCGCTACGAGTTTCTGCGCTGGGGGCAGAAAGCTTTTCAAAACTTCCGCGTGATCCCCCCCGCGAGCGGCATCTGCCACCAGGTCAACCTCGAGTACCTGGCCTCGGTCGTGCAGAAACGTTCGTCGGACAGCGGCCCGGCCCTTGCTTTTTTCGACAGCCTCGTTGGCACCGACTCCCACACGCCCATGGTAAACGGCCTCGGCGTTGTCGGCTGGGGCGTGGGCGGGATCGAAGCCGAAGCGGTCATGCTGGGCCAGCCTCTCCACATGCTTGCCCCGGCCGTGATCGGATTCAGGCTCACGGGAGCCCTCAGGGACGGCGCAACGGCAACGGATCTCGTTCTGACCGTGACGCAGGTTCTCCGCGAAAAGGGCGTGGTTGGAAAATTCGTCGAGTTTTTCGGACCCGGGCTGTCCGGCCTCACGGTGCCGGACCGCGCGACCATTGCGAACATGGCCCCCGAATACGGAGCGACCATCGGGTATTTTCCGGTTGACGACCGGACGCTGCATTACCTGCGCCTGACGGGCCGGCCCGAAAGCCTCGTGGAGCTCGTGGAGCGCTACTTCCGCGCCCAGGGCCTGTTTCGAACCGACGATTTCCCCGACCCCATGTTCCAGGACATTGTCGAGCTCGACATG
This sequence comes from Pseudomonadota bacterium, assembly GCA_043813155.1. GTDB lineage: Bacteria > Myxococcota_A > Polyangia > DRWM01 > DRWM01 > JBDRLK01. Next base: position 10,564 of record JBDRLK010000156.1, read on the forward strand.
TCCACGGTGGGGCCCAGCCTGGCCGGGCCCGGCAGGCCCCAGGACAGGATCGGGCTAGGCGACATGAAAAAAACCTGGAAGCGCGTCCTGAGCGCATCTGCTGCGGAGCGCGGCTTCGGGATCGATGAAAAAGGGCTGAAGGCCGGTGCCGAAATCGTCACACCCAGTGGCGCCAACGCAATGCTGACTCACGGAAGCGTTGCCATCGCGGCCATCACGAGCTGCACCAACACGAGCAACCCCAGTGTCATGCTGGGTGCCGGCCTGCTTGCGAGAAAAGCCGTGGAAGCAGGGCTCATGACCAAGCCCTGGGTCAAAACCAGCCTTGCCCCCGGCTCTCTTGTCGTCACCGAGTACCTGAGGGAAGCAGGGCTCATGCCGTACCTGGAAAAGCTCGGCTTTCACGTGGTGGGGTACGGGTGCACGACCTGTATTGGCAACAGCGGCCCGCTGCCTGAGGACATTGCCAGCGCCGTCGACGACCACAAGCTCGTTGTCGCCGCCGTGCTCTCGGGCAACCGCAACTTCGAAGGCCGCATCAACCCCCGCGTCCGGGCCGCGTTCCTTGCATCGCCGCTGCTCGTTGTTGCCTATGCCATCGCCGGCACAATGGACATCGATCTCTCGACCGAGAAACTGGGCGCGGGCGAAGGAATGAAACCAATCTACCTGAAGGACATCTGGCCCGAAAAAGAGGAAATCGAGCGATACCTGAACAATGTCCTCAACCCCGGGCTGTTCCTTCGAAAGTATACAGGCATCGAAAGCTCCAACAGCGAGTGGAACAGGATTGTGAAGCCCGGCCCGGACCTTTTCGAATGGAAAGGCTCGAGCATGTATATCAAGGAGCCCCCCTTTCTCAAGGACATGGCCCCTGATCCCGAGCCCGTCCGCTCCATCGAAGGCGCGCGCGTGCTCGTCATGGTGGGAGGCAGCATCACCACCGATCACATCAGCCCGGCCGGCGCCATACCGCCCGGCAGCCCGGCGGGAAAATACCTCGTGGAAAACTCGGTTAAGCCGGACGACTTCAATTCATACGGAAGCCGGCGCGGCAACCATCACGTCATGACCCGCGGCACGTTCGCGAATATCCGCCTGCGAAACCAGCTGGCCCCGGGCACCGAGGGAGGGTGGACCGTCCACTTTCCCTCCGGCGAGCAGACCTCCATTTTCGACGCGGCCGAAAGGTACATGGCTGCGGCCGTGCCCACGATCGTGCTTGCAGGCAAGGATTACGGCATGGGAAGCAGCCGCGACTGGGCCGCCAAGGGCACGCTCCTTCTGGGCATCAAGGCGGTCATAGCCGAGTCCTACGAAAGAATTCACCGCAGCAACCTGATGGGGATGGGCGTTCTTCCGCTGCAGTTCAAGGAAGGAGACAGCGCGGCGGGCCTTGGGCTGACGGGGAAGGAAATCTACACGATCCACCTGGACGACGACCTCGAGCCGGGCCGGGACATAACCTGTGAAATCGAGAGCGGGAGCGGCCCCGGCCGGAGCATCAAGCTGGTGTGCCGCCTCGACTCGCCCGTTGAAGTCGACACCTTTCGCAACGGCGGCATCCTGCAGACCGTTCTCAGGAAATTCCTGACGACCCCGCAACATGGGTAGGGGAGGCTTGGGTGCATTTCCGATCCCTGGGGATCGACGGGGCCGGGCCTTGAATCTTGAATTTCATCCATTATTTCTATGAAATTATTTCATAGCG
>JBDRLK010000157.1:0-16785 GCA_043813155.1 Pseudomonadota bacterium
TGCCCGCTCCCATGGACGCGGCGGAGGTGGCGATGGATGCTCCGGAAGAGACCATCGTCATCGTGCCCTGGTACATGGCCGACATCCTGACATTGTCGGCATGGTCTTTCATGGCTGAGACGATTTTCTCCCCATGCATCCTGAGAAGCTTCTTTCGCATGTCCGAGATCGTGCGCGCTGTTTTCATCTCCTCGCCCAACTGCGCGACGTACAGCTGCGCGATGCCCTCTATGTCCAGATCGCGGGCCCCGGCCCTGCCCCATCCCCCGCCGCCCGCGGTCAGGACGGCCGCCGGCCTGTCCCGGCCTGCGCTGCCGGCTTCCGCGACTTGGGCCTCGGCGGGATCGGCCCCTCCAACCGTCAGCATGGATGTCCTTGCTCCGTCGATATTCATGACTGCCTCCTTTTAAACGGCTAACCGGTACGAACGGGAGGCTAAAGCCTCCCCTACCCCGACGTGGGCAGGGGCGGCTTCAGTCGCCCTTACATGTTTACAACCTGATGCCGGATGGCATCATAGCGTTTCATGATGGCGATTGCTTTTTCGCCCAGGATCCTGTCCAGCTCCGCGATATCCTCCATGTTCGCGAGGAGCCGATCCTGCATCTGCCTTGCCACCTCCTGCTCCACCTGCGCTTCCCGGACATCGGCCGAGGCATCCAGCTCATCCCCCTCGGCTTCTCCCGCCTTCACCTCGCAGGCGCCCTGGCCGATGCTGCACATGCCGGTCACAACAGTGCTGACAAAGCTCCCAATTGTCTGCCCGCCCGTAAACACGGAGCAGACGAGCGACGCGACGGCCCCGAGGACAAGGCCCGTCCAGCCCAGCACCTCTTTCCACCGGCTCTTCTCGTTCTTTTCCTTTGCAGCCTGCCGCTGCTCCTCCAGGGCCTCGAGGATCTTCCTTCTCATCTTCCTGCACCGGGCCCTGCAGCCCGCGGCCGAAACCCTGTCGAGCGTGACCTGGGACGCATTGTCCTTTGCCATGATGCCCAGAACGGCGTAGATCATCTCCTCGTTTTCAAGCATGGCCGCATCGGCCGCGATTGACGGGCTGCTTCCAGCCGCCCTGGGAGCTTTTTTTGAATCCTCATTCACGGCAAAAGGCATGGTCAGTGTCTCAACCATTGCATGGCCCTCGTGCATTGATGGATGTCCCTCTATCTGCATGGCTGTCTCCCGGTTTCACCGCACTGCTGCTGCTTTGGATTTTTTCGCAAGCCTTTCAAGGTACCGCCCTATGGAATCTGCGATGAGCGCGTACCTGCGCTGCCCCCCGGACAGGAGCAGGGCCCTTTTCAGGGCGATGAGCGCCTCGATCTCCTTGCCCATGCGCAGCAGGCAAAGGCCCCTCATCATGATCGGGACCGGGTCCTGCTCGTCCGCCGCCTCGGCGACCTGAAACGAAGCCAGGGCCTCGTTGAGGCGTCCCCGCTTCATCTTGGCCATGCCGCCGGCCGTCCAGTAGCGGGCCGCGGCCGGGTCCTGGATCAGAAGGTAGTCGTAAATCGTTATGGCGTCGTCGAGCTTCCCGGCCCTCATGAGAACGGCCGCGGTCTCGAACAGCTTCTTCTGGTTCTCCAAGGATTCAATGGACATGCTCATGGCTGCCCTCCATGCTATTTGATGTTCGCGATAATGCCCATGGCCGACTGGTTCGACGAGCTCATGATGTTGCTCGCGAGCTGAAGCACCTGGTTCCTGCGGCTCAGCGACCGGTTGATGTCGAGAAGCTCCAGGCTGCTGTCGCTGCCCAGGTCCTCCAGCTTTCCCTGGATCCTGCTCATCATGGCCTCGAGCTCCGCCTTGTCCACCTCGACGAACACTTTATAATCCGGCATCGACAGCGCATTTTCTATCTGCTGCTCTCTTGTCGTTGCCTCGACCTCCACCCTGTCCCCGTCTTCATTGTAGATATAGAATTCAGCGTCATCGGGAATCATGTCCCCGGTATGATGACGGTTCACCCTGCCGTCGCCCCAGTCGTAATCCATCTCCAGCGCGGCGTCCACCGGCACTTCGATGGTGTCGGAATCAGCGTCGCTCTTGTCCAGCATCTCCTTGAGATACGCGAGCCTCTCACGGTAGGCGCTCTGAAGCTCCGCGATGATGTGAAGGTTTGCGACCTTGTCCCTGATGTCGTTGTCCAGGCTGTTGAGCCTGCACGCCGCGATGGCGAAGGCAAGATCGTTGATGTCCGCGTTCGGGTCGGTGAGAATGCTTTCCCATCCCGTTGCCCCCACTGGGCTTGCTTCGTACGTCATGGCTGTCCCTCCTGATTTTCCTTGTTGTTTTTTTAAACCCGTATGGCCCAGCGCGGCATGGCTCCACCATCCACCGCCCTCGTTTTCTCACGCCCGGCCGCTGATCCCCGCTCCTGTTCTTCCTTTTCCTCTTCTATTTCCCTTTTCATGCTCTCGAAGGCCTGCTTCAGCTCGGGCCTGCTGCGCAGGGCCGCGCCGCCCGCCGCCCGCCTGATCATGTCCCTGTCCAGCCCATTGCGGCCGAGCCAGTGCTCGTAAGCGCTGTCGCTCTCGCTGCAGGCCTCAAGGACCTGCCGCAGCCTCTGCTCAAACGCCTCTTTCTCTTTTTCCCAGTCTCTCATTTTTCGCCTCCCTCTTTCCCGTATCGCAGCCGGCCTCGAAAAAGTTTCCGCCTTTTTGAAATTTCTTTCGCCGCCTGTTGAAAATGCACGCGACTTGGGAGAAACTGGGAGCGAAATGGACGCAAAGCCTCAGCATGACCTGCGCGACGCGCTGCTTCTCTTTCTGGCCGCGTCGCTCATGGCCGTTGCCACGGTCCATCTCAAAAGCGCCAGCCCCTTGATAAAGGCCAACGCGTCGGTCATCGTGGCCTTCGGGTTCCTTGCGCTGACGGTGGCGGCCATCCGCCTCAGGAGGGAAACGGCGGGCAGCTACGGACTGGACATGAGGCACGCCGGGAGCGAGTGCCTCTTCGTGCTCATCCTGTGCGCCGTCATCTTCCCCTTTTACTTCATCGGCTTCAAGATCTACTGGAATCCGCCTTCGCCCTTTGCGCTGCGGTTTGCGCTGCCCTGGTGGCTCTTCGTTCTCAATCACCTTCTCGTCGTGGCCCTGCCCGAAGAGTTTCTCTTCAGGGGCTTTATCCAGCAGCGGCTCGGAGCCTTGATGCGCGGACGCTTCAGAATCCTGGGCTTCCCGCTCGGCTGGCACATCCCGGCCGCAGCGGCGCTGTTCGCCCTCGGCCACTTTGTCACGGATTTCAATCCAAACAGGCTGGCCACGTTTTTCCCGGCGCTTTTCTTCGGCGCGCTCAAGGAGCGCAGGGGCAGCCTCATCGGCTGCATTCTCTTCCACGCCGCCTGCAATATCTTCTCAGACCTGATCGTCTGGGGGTTCTATCCGAAATGAAAACCGCAGGAAGCCGCGGAAGCGGAAAATTAAATACTGGAAAGTGTTTGAGCATTTTTTCGAAATCCGATATAAATAGAATCGTCCTGTCATCCTGGTCCCAAATTCAAGGCGGGGGATAGACGGAGCAAAATATTCATGATTGCATTCAGCAGCGCCCTCATCAACAAGATCATCGACCTGGCCCTCGAGGAGGATATCACCCAGGGTGACATTACAACCCGGCTGCTCATCGACCCCCGAGAGGAAGGCGTGGCGCGGGTCACCGCCAACCAGGATCTCGTTCTCGCCGGCAGGGAGATATTCGAAAGAACCATGAACAGGATCGATCCCTACCTGAGCATCAACCACCGCTTCACGGACGGCTCTCAGGTTCCATCGGGCAGCATCATCATGACCGTCTCCGGGCCCGTGGTCTCGATCCTGAACGCAGAAAGAACGGCCCTCAATTTCCTGGCCCACATGTGCGGGATCGCCACGCTGACGCGCAGGTACGTGAACGCCATCCCCGACGGGATGAAAACAAAAATCACGGATACCAGAAAAACGCTGCCCGGCCTCAGGATGCTCGAAAAATACTCCGTTACCTGCGGCAACGGCATCAATCACAGGGCGAGCCTCTCGGCCGGCATCCTGATCAAGGACAATCACATCGTCATTTGCGGGAGCGTGGCCAAGGCCGTGAGCAAGGCGAAACATGCGATCGACCCGAGCCACAGGATCGAGGTCGAGGTTTCATCCATGGACGAGGTGGACGCCGCGATCTCGAGCGGTGCGGGTGTCATCATGCTCGACAACATGCCCATAAGCGAGATCATCGCCGCGGTGCAGAGAATCGCCGGCAGGACTCTCATTGAAGTGAGCGGAAGCGTCAAGCCGGAGCAGGTCAAGGACCTGGCGGAAGCGGGCGTCGATTTCATCTCCGTGGGGGCCATCACCCATTCCGCGCCTTCCTGCGATATCAGCCTCGAATTGCAGACCGACCATGGATCGACTCCGGGTTATTGAGCTCCTTCAAACCGCGAAGCCCGATGGGTTCGTCAGGGCCTACCGGTCCATTGATTCGACGAACAATGAAGCAAAAAGAATCCTCGCCGGGGAGGACGGCGAGCGCGTCATCATAGCGGAGAGCCAGACAGGGGGCCGTGGAAGGGCTTCGAACACCTGGCATTCCCCCCCGGGCGCGAACCTTTATTTCAGCCTCGTTCTCGATCTGGGCAATATCGAGGAAAAGGACGCCGGCCTCCTTTCCATCGTATTCGGCGTGGCGCTCCACGGGGCGATCGCACCCCTTGTTTCGGGAAAGCTCAGCCTGAAGTGGCCCAATGACCTTTACCTGGAAGGGAAAAAGCTCGCCGGCATCCTGAGCGAGGTCACGGCCGGTCCGAAGGGTGGGAAGTTCGTGATCGCCGGCATGGGAGTGAACGTCAACACAAGGCAGTTTCCACCGGGGCTCAGGGCCTCCGCCACGTCGCTCCTCATTGAGGAGAAAAAGCAATTCGCGCGCGAGGAACTGCTCGCGGCCATCGTGAGCCGGACCGCTGCCGCGGCCGCCCGCTTCAGAGAGCACGGATTCGCGCCTTTCCCCGGCGAATTCAGGAAACGCTGCAGCCTCTGGGGCAGGAAGGTCAGGGTCGACGGCCGCCGGGGCATGATGAAGGATATCTCGGCCGGCGGCGGGCTCGTCCTGGAGCTTGACGACGGAAGCACGGAGGAGATTTTTTCAGGCAGCGTGGAGCTCATCTAAATCAACCAAGCAGGTAGGCCGGCAGGTCGGCCTCATCCTTCCCCTTGAAGCTGCACAGAACAGGGCAGGTCCTGCATGGCCCTTTAACGGCCGCCAGCGGAGGCTCGCCCTTGATATTCTCGATGAAGTCCATGCATTTGCCCACCTTCCCGTCCTCTCCCTCGATGACCAGCGTGACGCAGCCCTCGGCGCCGCCGTAGCCGCCCGAAGCGAAATGAACGGCTTTTACGGAGAAAAGCAGCGCAATAGCCTCGATTTCCGTCACCACCCTGGCGTCAGCCACGCAGGCCAGGCCCGCTCCGGCTCCCAGGGTCTTTTCCAGCATCATCCTCCCGCCGCAGCGCGCAGCCTCCTCGACCGACGGTATCAGCTTTTCCAGCCCCACGGGACAGATGAACGCGGCGCCCTGAGCCTTGACGGACATGTAAAACTGGCCCATGGTTCCGCCCACGGGGCTGGCCATGAGCACGCCGACCTTCCCGGTGTGGTCCACGGCATTGGCGCCTTTGAGCAGCACGTCGCCGGGCCCGAGCTTGCCCACCAGGGCGGCAGGGTCCTCGTTCAGCACTTTACCCTCGTGAAACGTGACCGGCTTTGACCTCATGTCCTGGTGCAGGGCGCACAGGACACCCCGGATGACCTGTCCGGCCACGTATTTTTCCTTTTCAACGGGCTTTTTCAGGAGCGCTTCGAGCACAAAGGCGTTCGTCGACCCCCTTCCCACGAGCAAATACCCCTTGCGCATTGCCATGAGCACCTCAGGCATGCCGGCCACGGCCATGCCGATGAGGCGCTTGGATTCCGAGGGTGTAAGAGAAAACAGCGCCTGCATGGGAGCCTCCTGCATTTTTCAAAAATGAATGTTTACTTCGATCTTTCAACAAATACTCTAACAGCATTGATAATCATTAAATAGAAAATGCGCAATATAATCACCTCGATCGTTTTGTTCGCCTTGACCGCCTGCTACGCCGCCAACATGCCGAATTACGAAAACCAGAGCTACCCTGACTTCAACGAAAAGAAGCTGAAGGTCGGCAAGTCCTTTACAAAAACTTCCTTTCTCTCCTACCTCAAGAAAAAGGGGGCGACCAATATCATCGCATCGGAAGGGTACATCTCGGGAAAAGTCGTTACCGCCATAACCGCGGATTTCCTGGACAACATCTACATTTTCAGTGATTCGCGGTATGCCGCGAAGCTCGAGATCAAGTACGATGAAGGAAAACCTCAAACCCATCCCGTGGTAAAAGTCGTTTACAGCAAGGGAGAATTCGGTTTTCTGCTCGTTGCCGACAACATGAGGCTCGGGGGAAAAAGAGTGGCCCAGCTGATCCTCGTGGGAAAAGGCGGAAAGATAACGAACAGCAGCATATCACTCGAGTCTCTCATAGAAAAAAACGACGGCCTTTTCGATCCTTTTATCGGCGGGGAAAACCTCGAGTCCGGCCTGGTCTTCTCCGCAAGGGACAGGACAGGCCGCGCCTGGGGTGACGCATACCTCCTGACCATTGACAAAAGCAAGCTGCGCCTCGAAAAGAAAACCAGGGAGCATGTCTTCGGCTGCAGCTGCTTTGCCGACTGGCTCCAGGGAAAAGACGGGAGGGAAGTGTTCGGGATGAAAATCAAGTAGTACCCACCCCTGTCCGCATCACACATAGAATCCTGCTATGCCTTGATCTTGATAAAAGACCTGCGATATCATATGGGGTCAGGCCGTGCATCGTGCATTTTGACCCCTTTTTCTATGAGCTTTTTTCATAGTAAGATAAAGGGCATGGAATGATTTCACGGCAAATACATGAAAAATTCACAATTCACGGCCTGACCCCCTGCAAGGAGGAACAAATGAAGCAATCGCCGGAAACACACATCATCGGGGAAGTTGAATTCGAGCTCAATAAATCGGGCCATCTCGTGGTGAGCAGCTCCATCGCGTCCACCATTATCACGCACCTGTCGAAAAACGAGGTCGAGAATGCCGCGACACTCTACCAGTGCGCGCCCGAGGGTACCAATAAAAAGCTCATCGGGGAAGCCGGGACTTCGAGCGCGTCCCTGCGCGAAAGGCTCATGGGCATGTTCGCCATGGCGCGGGATTTCCCGGCAGCGGCAGCTGTCGCCCAGATGGTGAACAATCCTCAGAAGGCCGCTGACTTTTATGAATCCGCCTACATGTTCCAGGAGGCGGCGACACTTTACGAAAAAGCCGGGGCGTTCGAGAAGGTGGCGCTCCTTCTCGAAAAATCCCTGAAGCACACGCGCGCCGCCGAGCTTTTCCTGCGATGCCATAATTACGGCAGGGCCCTTACCAACCTGCAGAAGACAGGGCGGTACATCGAGGCCGGGAAAGTCTGCATCAAGCTGAAGAAGTGGGGGGAGGCCGTGGAGCTGTTTTCCCGGGCGCTCGACGACGACGGGACCGAGATGGAGGCCGCCATGCTGCTGGCCGAGCTGTTCGAGCGGTCGGGCAAAAAAAGGGAGTCCATGGAATACTGCCTGAGAATCTGCAAGAAGAAGCGCCCGTCCGAAGAATCACTGGAGGCCTACATCCGGCTGACCAAGCTGCTGATCGAGGCACAGGCCTACAAGGAAGCCGAGCAGGCTCTAGCCCCGGCCATCAAGGCGTTCCCCGACCACAAGAGCCTGATCAAGCTGCGCAGGGCGCTGGAATCGACGAGCACGGCAAGCTACGACAGGCCCGACATTGACACCAACCCGGACAACGTGGTCCTGGTCGATAACGTGCTCGGCTTCCTGCAGAAGCTTCCCCTGTTCTCGCTTCTTTCAATGGAGGAGATCAAGGCCCTGAGGGACATCTCGGTGCCCGCGGAGGCCAGGGCCGGGGAAGCCATCCTCAAGCAGGGCGGGGAGGGCAAGGGGCTATACGTGATCAGCAGCGGTGAGGTCGTTATCAAGGTCGGCACGGGGCCGTCCGCCATGGTCGTCGCCGATCTGGGCCCGCGCTCCTATTTCGGGGAGGTGTCGCTCGTGGATGACGCGCCTGCCAGCGCTACCGTTGAAGCGAGAACGGACGTCGAGCTGATCCTGATCACAAAGAACGACTTTCGGGACTTTCTCTACACCAACGACAGGATAGCATCCAGGTTCTATAAAACCTTCAGCGGCATGCTTGCCTCGAGGCTCAGGGGGGCCAATGAAATGATCGAGCGGGCCAGCATGCTCCCGCCGGAACAGCGGTAGTGGCGGAAGAAGAAAAGAAAAGCCCCCGCAACTCCAAGCTCGCAGCGGCGCCGGTCAGGAAATTCGGCACTTTTATCAGCGTTTTCACGCCCAGCGTCCTGACTGCTTTTTGGCTGCGGCCGAAGGCCGCGCTGTGTTACTTTCAACTCATATACTTCCGGAGTCAAGGAGAACAAGGGAGGGCAAAGGATTGAGTTTTTTCTCGGATGTGGTTAAATAATGCCTGATCGTGAAGGTTCGTGAGATCAGGAGAGCCGGGGTTCTGGCCTGGGCGGGACTTAGCCTCATCGTGCTTTTTGTTCTCGCCGCGTCGTTCGTGCTGTCGCCGGCCGGCGCGCGGGAGCTCGTGCCGGAATGCGGGAAGAAGGCGCGCGGCGCGGGAGAGTGCCCGCTGTGCGGCATGACCACGAGCTTTATTCACGTTGCGGCCGGCGATTTCGCCGCCGCGCGGGAGGCGAACCGCATGGGCGTTTTTCTTTTTTTCCTGCTCGCGCTCAATGAGATCGCCTGCCTGTCCGCGGTCGCGCTTCACGCGCGGTGCGGCCGGGCTTTATTCGCAGGAAGGGAAAGCCATGCAGATTGCTAGCCTTGCTCTCGGCATCATCGCGCTCGTGGTCATGTTCGTGGCATTCATCCCCTGTCTCGGATGGGTGAACTGGATGAACATCCCCTTCGCCTTCGTGGGGCTGATCATAGGAAGCGTGGGCGTGGGCATTGCCAAGCCCGACGAGGACAAGGGGCCTGGGATAGCGGGGATCGTGTGCAACTCCGTGGCCGTTGCGCTGGGAACGATCAGGCTGATTATCGGCCTGGGGATTTTTTAGGCGCGCCGGGGCGTGAAGCCCTTGCACTACCCACTCCTCCGCGACAACACGAGCGATGTGAGGGGCTGCAGGCGGGCCAAGGGCCCGCAGCACCATTATTTCTTACCCTTCCCCTTCCCCTTCTTCTTCTTTCCCTTTTTCTTCTGGGGCTTGGCCAGGTATTCCTCCACCGCGGCCGTGTCCTCCTTTTCGAACGCCCCTGCGCGGCACACGTAGTACTTCGTTTTTTCCTCCTCCCAGGGCAGGACAACGCCCTTCACGTCCATTTCCGTTGTTTCCATGAACGTGGTCTTGGTCCATCCCTTGACCGCCCCTGAGCTTACCTTTATGAGCGTCTTTCCGTCGAGCGCCCCCTCCATGATCTCCACGCTGCTCTTTGCCGACTTGCCGCCCGACTTTCTCTCGGTCTCCTGCGCGAACATCCTGTGGGCGTCATCGCTGCGGAAACCGTAAACAGCCAGCATCTTCCTCTCCCAGCCCTCCTGGACCTGCCTGTAGGCAAAGATCATCTCACTCCTGCCGTCCCCGTCCAGGTCCCTGAGCTCGAACGACGCGATGTCCGCCACGCTCTCCACGGGCAGGGAAATGTAGACGTATCCCACGCCGAATTTGAACCCGTGCCCGAAAATCCCGTAGTTCTTCCCGGCCTCGACGATCACCTCGACCCTTCCGTCGCCAGCCACGTTCGCGTAGTAGCGCTTGGAGGCCAGCACGTCCTTGGCCACCTGCTCCTTGAACATGCCGGCAACGTTCTCCACCTCCTCCACATCAGGCCGCTTCAGCTTGGGCTCGCTCCCGCTCCAGCCCGTCGCCAGGATGGTCTCTCGCGTGCGCACGTGGAAGTTGTCGCAGTCCACCGCAACGATGGCCCACTTGGTCTGCGGAAGATTCTCCCACACGCCCGGCATCGACTTCCAGGGAATGATGAGCTCCGCCTCCCAGCCCGACTTATCGCTCTTCTCGTAAAACTTGGCTCCATTGACCGCCTTCGTCTTTCCCTTCTTGCGGTCCAGCCAGCGTACCCCGCCCTTGAACGTGGGGAACATGCGGCCCGGGTAATAGGTGATCACCTTGATCTCGCCCGGCTCGCCTTCCGCTTCCGGCGGCAGCTGGATCCAGAACTCCACGTGGTCCTCATCCGGCTCGAATTTCTTCGTCCTCACGTGCTTGTCATCCGTTGCCTCCAGCCCGATGATCAGGGATGAGTCGTCATAGACCATTGTGACGGCCAGGGACATGTCCTTCTTGCCGCCCCAGGCGTCCTTGCCCGCGACAACGTCATCGCCCGCAAGATACTGCTCGTCGTATCCCGCCATGGACCAGTCGTCGAGCTCGCCGTCGAGATTGAGCGTGCTCTCTTCATAGCGGTCCAGGAACACGCCCTGGCTCTGGGCCGCGGCAAACGCGGAGCAAAGAAGAAAGCTCAGAAAAACGATTGATGACGCTGTTTTCATATTCACACGATCCATTGCCTGTGGTCCCAGTTCTCGTCCGGGACGGTTATCTCGAAATACCCCTGGTCCGGGTAGCGCTCAACAAAGATATTATCCCTCATGACAAAAAAGTTCAATTTGATCAGCGATCCCCTGCCCAGCTCGAAGAGCGCAATGGGAACGGCCACTTCCAGTATTCTTTCGAAAGCCACCTTTATGCCCTCGCTGCCGCCGGAAGCGGCGTGCAGCCTGGCGGCCGGCGGCGACGGGAGCGACACTTCAATCCATTTCTCCGATGCTTCGTCGAAAACCACCCTCACGTCCACGCCCAACAGCCTCTCTTCAATATTCCTGGACGGCGTTGCCAGCGGGTCCATCCTGATGTAGATGAAATCATAGTCGAACCCGTAGTAGACGCTCGAAAAGAGCGGGGGGGCGCCGGCCATCTCACCCGTGGCCTGCCGGATCTCGTACTTGCCCGCGTTGTACCACTCGAAATATTTCTCCCCGGTTCCGTCCACTCCGGGATTGATGAACGTGAGGGGAGTCTTGAGCACGGGAGCCGGCCGCGCCTTCTTGCCCGTGGGCTTCATGAGCGCCACGGGGATCTCGAGCCCGGCTTCCACCATGGCCATCCTGAGCCTGGACCTGAAGATCTGGTCGAAGATCGGGTCCTCCGTCGAAGAGTTGGGCTCGCCGTACCACCAGAACCAGTCGGAGCCCTCCGCCACCCTGATGTGGCTCATGGCCCTTTCCCTGGCCGGCTCGTCGCAGCCGGCCCCGAGCACGGCGCTCCTGGCGGCCGCCAGCTGCTTCCATGCCAGGTTTTTTGCGTGGTCGCCGATCCAGATCCTGAAATTGGAATCGATCCACGAACCCGGGAAGAGGGAGGCCAGCTCACCGCAGGGGACCGGTTCTTCCAGGAGCGCCGAAGGCGTCGTTGTCTCGATCCAGGTCTCCTTTGAAAGCCTTTCGTAAAGCGTTGAAAGAAACGAGGCGCCGTCATCAGGATAGTATGACCAGGGGTTTTCGCCGTCGAGAATGACAGTAACGACCGGCGTGCCGGCCCTGTCCTTGCGCGAGATCTGCTCGAGATAGGAGATGAAATCGTCGACAGCCGGCCCGCTTTTCATGGATTGGTAGGTGAACCCCACCCTGTCGGAAAGATAATGATCCCGGAAAAAAACAGCTGTGTTGCCCGAGTTCAGCCTGTAGGGCCTGTACAGGAAGCTCTCCCGGCCCCCCGGGGAGCCGTGCAGGGAAGCGCGCATGGACCGCCACAAGACCCCCTCGTCCGTGCCTATCCACTTCACGCCGAGCTCGTCGAGAAGGGGCATCATGGATTCGCACACGCTGCCCTCGGCCGGCCACATCCCGGCGGGCCGTACGCCGAACGCGGCCTCGTGCTCGGCCAGGGCCTCTTCCACGTGCCACCGGGCATCCTCGGGAGCAGAGAATTTTTCCGGAAGCGCAGCGCCGGGAAGGCCCTCCGCTGCCTGATCCGAGTCCAGGAGAAGAGGGAGGATAGGGTGAAAATGCGGGGTCACGGAAATTTCGATCCGGCCTTTCGAGTTCAGCTCGACATAGCTGTCCAGGATCTTCGAGCATACGTCCTTCTGGCACTGAAGCAACTGCTCCTTGTCCGCGTCGTTGAAATCCTTCCCCTTTTTTTTAAGCTCTTCAATCCTCCCGCCTGCCCCGCAGGCTCCCCGGCCGAACCACAGCAGGTTGAACAGGACCTGCAAATCGAGGAAATCCTGGTTAGAAAAGTCCTTTACAGTCCCCGTGATGGCGCTCTCGCTCACGATGCGGCCCCTCTTGCGAAGGAGCTGGAACATCCTGTCGGATGATTTTATCCTGTAAGGGGAAAGGGAGAAGAAATGCTTCAGGATATAAACCTTTTCCTCGTAGGCAAGCTCTTCGGGGGCCTTCAGTGTGAGCGAGGCGTACCTGTCTTTCCTGTTGTCCGAGGCCGCACCCCTGAGCTCCCGCAGGAGCGTGCCCGAAAAGTTGAACGTGGCCTTGATGTCAGGATAGGCGGCCATGTGGTAGGGCATGTCCGTGTAGCCCATGCACCCGTGCAGCCTCACCCAGGGGAGCACGACCTCATCATGCTCGGGATCGTAATAATCGGGCTGGTGCATGTGCCAGATAAAGAGCAGCTGCACCTTGTCGCCGGCTTTTTCCATAGGACTGTCTTTTATCTTTTATTGCTGACACCAAAAAGTCAATATTGTTCGCAAACCAGTAAACAAAACGGCTGCATGCCGCGATAACACTGCCATGTTACCCCTCCTCACCACCCTTCTTTTCCTCGCTCAGGACCCCGGCCGGACGTGCCGCGGCTGCGACGAGGAGCTTAAGCAGCTCATGGACGACATCGTCGAGTACTTGGATGAAACGAGCCCGCAGGCCGATATTATCGAGGACGCCGTGGAATCCGGTGACTTGATGACCCGCTCCTTTGGCCGCGGCGGCGGCATGCCGGCCGGACTGTGGCTCCCGGCGCTCATCCCCTCGATCGGGTTGAAGCTCACGTTCCCATCCCCTTACGGCAGGACCGAACAGCTTCAGTGGGAGCTGTTTCTGCTCTGGAAGGTGAGGAAGTAAGCTGCCATGAGGAACATTCCTTTCATCTGCATCTTCGTTTCTTTCGCGGCCCTCCTGCAGGAGGAAGCCGCGGAGGAGACGGGCTACGACGTGGCGGCTCAGGTGCAGGCCGCGCTGGCGCAATTTTCACACGAGCCCGCATGCAGCGAGGTCGTCAAGGCCGCGGCCGCGTTCAGCCAGAAGGAGAAAAAGGTCAAGATCGCTTCGAAAACAACCATCCGGGCCTCCGCCCTGCTCCCGCTGCTGCGTTTCTCCATTACAAAAAACCTCGAGTACGACGAGTCGGTCAGCCTCGTCGAGGACGACGACACGGCGCTCAAGATTTACACGGATGATGATCTGAAATTTAAAATCACGCTCCAGTGGGACCTGGCGTCGCTCGTTTTCAACACCTCCGAGCCGTCCGTTATCTCCAGGGAACAGGCTGAAGCCAAGTGGAAACTCGAGCTGAAACAGACCGTCATACAGCTCTACCATCAGCGAAGAAAGCTCCAGGTCCTGCTGCTGCTCATGGGTGGGAGCCTTCCGTCTGAAACCATCATCGAGTGGTCGCTGCAGATCGAGGAGCTCACCGCTCTGCTCGATGCGCTTACCGGCGACTGGTTTTCCGGGGAAACGGAAAAGCGAAAAAAGAAAAAGCAGCAGTGATTCTTGATCATGCTATTCCGGGAGGTCTTCGGGAAGGACGTCGGGGTATTCCTCAAAGTCGGGTCCGGGCTTGGGCTCCGGCTTGGGCTCCGGCTTGGGCTGCGGCTTCGGTTGCGGTTGCGGCTGAGGCTTCGGCAGCGGCTGGGGCTTGGGCTGTGGTTCGGGCTGCGGCAATGGCTGCGGCTCGGGCTGCGGCAATGGCTGCAGCTTCGGTTGCGGTGAAGGCTGCGGCAGAGGCTGCGGGGTCGGCTCGGGCTGCGGCAATGGCTGTGGTGTGGGTACGGGAGCCCATGGCTGAGGCGTCGGGGCGGGTGTGGGCGTCGGTGTCGGCGCTGGCTGAGGCGTCGGGGCGGGAGTCGGCACGGGCGGCCACTCGGGCGTTTCCGTCTTCGAGGACTGGATCTTTATCACGTACTGGCCCGTCTGCTTCAGCTGCTTTATCTTCGGCCACTCGATCGAAATGATAACGCCCATCAGGCACGACGAAAGGGAGGGGTCATTGGGAAGCGTCATCAGGTTTTCGATTTTTCCCTTGTTGTTCAGGATGAACTTCATTCTCACCTGCGTGGTCGAAGGATACTTTCCCAGGTATGCCTGAATGCACGGCGCAAGCTCGGCCTGGTAACCGTTGATAACATTCACGATCTGCTTCGGGGTCAGGGATTTGTACTCCTTGCCCTTGTCCACCTGGCCCTCTTCCTTTTCCTCCGTACTGCCCGCTTCCTCGGTGCCCATCTTGGCGGCGAGCTCATTCTCGTAGGCCTGGTCATAGATCTCCTTGATGTAGTTGGACAGGGCCTTGATCGTTTTCGGATCGCTCTGCAGTTTCCTCAGGAGCTCCTCGCCCTGAACGCCTCCGAACTTGTGGACAACCTCCGCGAGCACGTAGAGCGTATCGAGGTCCGCCTTGAACGCCGAATCGGCGTGGTACCTGATGAGGTACTCGGACACGGTGGGAACAACGCCCTCGTCGCCCAGCTCGAGAACGGCCTGGGCCACCTCCCTCAGGTCATCGAATGGCGTTTCATGGTCCATCATGTGCTGCAGAAGCGGAAGCACGCCTTCCTTGGCCTGCATCTTCACGAGAGCCTGGGCCACGACACCGACGGGCGGTGGATTAATCTCGTTGAGGTAGTCGTAGTGGAACTGCATCGCCTCGATGATATAGGACGAGCCGCTCAAGCGCTCCAGGATGATCTGCCTGCACACGGTCTTCATCTCGTCGGGGACGAACTTATCCATGTAAATGGTCATCAGGTCCCTGGTGACCTCGGGCTCCTGGATCTTCGCAAGAAAACCCAGGGCCAGCTGCCGTATCGGCACGAGCCTGTTGTCCTTGTCGAGTATCATTTCCAGCAGAGCTTCCCTCGTGCTTTTCTCCTCGACATTGATGGGAGGGAACTGGGGCACGTAGTTGCCCACCATGAACGAGGCGGCCGTGAACGACTTGCCCACCGGGATCCTGCCCTTCAGGGCTCCCGTGGCCAGGTTGAGAAACGTTATGTCTCCCTTCCTGTCCGCGACAAAAACACCTCCCGGAGTGACCGAGACGTCCTCGATGTCGAAACTGCTTCGGTGGGCCCAGCGAAGCTCGCCGGTTTCCGCGTTGAAGCAGAAAACGAAACGATAGTAGAGCAGGAAAATCGAGTCTCCTTCCAGGCGAATCTTTCCTGCGGGCTGTGCCCCTGCGGGCGCCCAGAACAGGCGGATCTTGTCCCTGGCGTTGCTGATGCCGACGACCGGGGAAATCCGGTCCGGATACAATTCCGGCCCGCCGGGAATTTTCACCAGCGGCGGATTGTAGTAAGTGCTGCTGCTGGCCTGGAAGTAAAGATTGTCGCCTTCGATGGTGTAGTTCCCCTCGCCGCCCGTAAAGATGGCGCCCTTGATCTGCAGCGTGGTCAGCTCATCCCTCTTGTTGGTCACCATGTAGGTGCCGTCCGCGCCGATGTTAAGGAACCTGTCCTGGCCCATTTCCCACTTTCCCAGGTGCGTGGATTTGTCCTCGTATCCCGGAGGCGCCCCGCCCTTTGACCTGTACAGGGTCATGTCCTGCCCCTTGTCGTTGGCCAGCGTAAGATGAACGGGGTCATTGGACTTGATCTTGACCGGAAAATCGCTCTTTCTCAAGCCGGAATAGGAATTGGCGTCAAAGAAGTAAAGGCCCTTGGACCCGTAATACACCCCCTGGGGAAACGAGGCGGAAAACGTGAAATTGTCGTCGAGCGTCAGCAGCCTCGCATCTTCCACTCCGCTGCGGGCATCGAGAATGGCGACATTCTGCATGTCGTAGGGGACGAAAATTTTCCCGCCCATCACCGAAGGAGCGCCGAGACACCTGCTTTCAGCCTCCCTCGACCATATCACGCTGCCGCTGCCGGCGTTCAGCGCAATGACCTTTCCCCTGTGCATGCCCACTTTTCTGCACTCTCCGCCGATGCCCAGCGTGATATAGATCCGGTCACCCTCCTGGCCCGCGCCGAAATAGTCCCAGCCCTTGGGATCGTGTCTCCATTTCTCCTTGCCGTTTTCCAGGTTCAGGCCAACCAGGTCGCTGCCGGACTTGATGATGATCGTGTCATATAAAAGCGTCGGTCTGGCCATCGTATCCTTGTCCATGGACCAGAGCACCCTGCCCTCGTCAATCAGGTAGAGGGTCAGCGTCGACGGCTTTCCGGCCTTGGTGCCCAGGAGGACGGGTTTGCCCAGCGCATTCGGGATCACCTGCTGGTTCTGCGCGTTGATCTGCTGCGCGGCCGCTGCAACGGCTGCATTAATCTCGGCTACCTTTTCCTTGTTGTTCGGATTGAACCGGATGTCAAAAGCCGAGTTGAGCCCCCTGGTCATGCCGGCCCCGCATCCCGAGAGCAGAAGAATAACAATCAGTATTTTCAAGTTGGAATAGTTCATAAGCCTCATCTTTTGCC
>JBDRLK010000158.1:0-15421 GCA_043813155.1 Pseudomonadota bacterium
GCCGCTTCTATGAATGCGCGGAAAGCGACACGGCGGCCACGACGCTGTCCGTGTCCAACCAGTCCAAGACCCTGTCGATTTTCTTTCTGGCCCCGCTGCTTGGCATGGCTGTCGATACCGCGGCCCTGCACGGCTCAGAGCTTTTCAAGCTGTGGCCAGTCGCCGTGAGCGGGATGGTGTTTTCTTTCGTTGGATTGCTGCTGCACGGACGGCACCGCAGATAAAAAGCCATCCCGCGAACACCCGGGGCAGGGGAGGCAGGGAAATACGCCTGTCCTGACGAGGATTGTTTACCATGCAGGAAAATCCGTGTATAATGATGTTATACAAGGGATTTCGGAGGGGACATGTCCATACAACGAATCTTCTGGTCTATTCTGGCCGGCGTTTCCATTTCTCTGGCCGCGTGCGCGAGCTCGGAGTACGGCCCGCCGCCCGACGACGATGCCTATTCGGACCCGCCCGCCGAGGACACGGTTGCTGAAGAGGTTCCCGACGACCTGGAGCCGGAAATGGGGCCCATGTACGGCCCTGTTGAATACGGGCCTCCGCCGCCGTGACCCGTCCGGCCGGCCGGCCGCATTTTCATGTCGAGGTGAAAGCATTAAAAAGCTCAAGGCCATCCTGCCCGTTTTACTGATTGCCGCCGGGGCCGCGGTGATGTCCTGCGATAAAACCGATACGGTCTGTGATGAAGCGCAGGACATGTGCCGCCGGTGCAGGGAGGGCGAAGACCTCGATGCATGCCTGAGAACGGCCGATGCGTGCAGGGAGCTTCCGGACATAGACGACACGAGAGACGCCTGCTGCCGGCAGTTCAGGGATACGATCAGTGCATCCTGCGACTTGTAGCTGCACGCCCTTGGCGTGCCATGAAATCGAGTCGTGCCCCGGGCACGCCAAGGGCGTGCAGCACCGGGAGCATGGATCGCTACATTCCGCCGCCGTCGGCAACGACCGTCTCTCCCGTGATGTAGCTTGCCATGTCCGAGGCCAGGAACAGGACGATCCCCGCGATCTCCCCGGGCTGGGCGTGGCGCTCCATGGCTATCGTCTTGAGGGCCTCGGCGCAGAACACCTCGGTCTCGATGATGGCCCTGGAGAAGTCGGTCTCCACGAGCCCCGGCGCCACGGCATTGATCCTCACGCCGACGCCGGAGCATTCGCGGGCAAGCTGCCTCGTCATCTGGATGATACCGGCCTTGCTGATGCCGTACGCGCCCAGGCCCATGGCCGAGCGCAGCCCGGCCGTCGAGGCGATATTGACGATGGCCCCCGACTTGCGGTCCATCATCCTTTTCGCCACTTCAACGGACAGGAAAAAGGGGCCCTTGAGGTTCACTCCCATGATCTTGTCCCAGGCCCTTTCCTCGATGGTGATGAGGGGGCCCATCACGGGGTTGATGGCGGCGTTGTTGACGAGAACGTCCAGGTGGCCGAATATTTCGTAGGATCGGGCAACGAGATTGTCGATGTCCTCCATTTTCCCCAGGTGGGCCGCCACGGCATGCCCCTTGCCCCCCTTGTTTTCGATCTCGCCGCACACGCCGTCGAGAAGCTCCTGCTTCCTGCTGGCCACGATGATATTGGCCCCGGCGGAAGCGAACTGCAGCGCGATCTGCTTTCCAATTCCCCTGCTCGCACCCGTGATCAAAACGTTTTTGTCTTTGAAATCAAACATGGCAATGCCTCCTGTCACATTCGGGTATAACCGGACTATTCCTTATAGTTTCATTAGCGGCGTGTTGTAAAGAAGCCGATGCGAAAAAGGAGCCGCCGCAATTTTTTCCGGGTGCATCTCCGATTCCGGGGGGAGCTTGGGGGCCGGGCCTTGAATCTTGAATTTTTAGGGGTTTTTCTATGAAATAATTTCATAGCGTGAGCATTGAAAAGTTTTCTATGAAATAATTTCATAGAAATAATGGATGAAATTCAAGATTCAAGGCCCGGCCCCTTCGATCCCCTGGACGGCCCCTTCGATCCCCTGGAATCGGAGATGCACTTTTTTCCGCCGCACTGTGCATTTTTTGAAAAGAAGCGGTATAATATGCGGCGAGGAGTACATGAAGTACGACGGCAAAACCGTTACAATCGATTCCGGGGGATTCATCATTTCCTCCGATGCGGACTTCCTGAAGTTCTGGCAGGACCAGGCCGGTGAATGGAAAATCACATCAACGGGCCCCGGACTGCTCATCCTGGAGCGAAAAACCGACGCGGAGCCTTCAGAGGGCAAGCGTGTTCTCATCGGCGGCGAAATCCGCAAGGAAGGATGGCTCATCGACATCATCAGCTTTATTTCGAATTCCAAGTGGACGGGAACCCTGACGGTGACGTCCCATGGGACGAAGCGCCAGCTCTTCTTCGACAAGGCCGCGCTCCGGCACGCCACGAGCAATGTGAGGAGCGAGTATCTCGGCGAGATCATGTTCCGGGGAAACCTGATCGGCCGAAGGCAGCTCGACGATGCCCTGAAAAAGGTCTCGGGCGAAAGAAGGATCGGCGAGGTGCTCATTCGCCAGGGCATCTGCACGGCGTCGGAAATTTTCAAGATGATCTACAGGCAGGTGGAAGAGATCTTTTACGCCACGCTGCTTCTGGACTCGGGATATTTTTATTTTACCGAAGGTCTCGAGCCCGTCAAGCTGCCCGCCATCCTGTCGCTCGATACGCAAAGCCTCCTTCTGGAAGCCGTGAAAAGGATCGACGAGATATCCTATTTCAAGAAAAGGATACCGGGCCTCAATATCGTTTTGAAAAGAAAGCCGAGGTCTTTTCCTCCCGGCATGCCGCATGTGGAGAGCGAGTTTCTGGGAAAATGCGACGGGCAGAAGACCCTCGCGGCTGTAGCGAAGGAAATCATGGTGGGCGAGTTCGATGCCATGAAGCTGGCTTACAGGTTCCTCGAGGAGGGCGCTCTCGAGGTCGTCATGACGGAAAGGACCTATGACGAGAGCGCGCAGTTCGCCGTGCGCAATTTCAATTCCATAATAAACCTCATTCACAACGAGATTGATGAGAAGGAAAAGCTGCTGGCCCTTCTCGGCGTCGAGAGGAATTACATCAACTCGGCCAGGAAGGAAGGAGAGGTTCCCGAGGAAATCGCGATTGACGAAAAAGGCTGCATCGAGGCGTCGACCGTGATTTCGGCGCTGGACAAGATCAAGGTCACGAACAAGATGGGCTATATCATCCAGATCATGAGCCAATACGTTTTCTTCGTTCTCTTCAGCGCCTCCACGTACCTGCCCAGGCAGAAGCAGCAGCAATTGAACCTCAAGGTCCACACGTTGATTCAGAAGGTATCTTTATGACATTCCGCCCCTCCGGACTCCGGTTTCAGATCATTGCGAGCCTGGCGCTGCTCATCACGCTTCTCAGCGGCCTGGTCGGTTTTGCAGTCATGAGCATCAGCACAACGGCCATCATCAAGGAGAGGAGAGCGGCGCTTCGGCTGATGCAGCTTTCCGCGGCCAAGAGCATGGTGTCCGCGATCCTGTTCGACTCACCGCCCGAAGTGTCCAGGGACATCGCGGAATCGTGGCTCACGACCGGCAACATCGACGGCATCTGGATCCTCGACGGAAGCGGAAACGCGAAGAGCCGGTACGTGAGCGGCGCGTTCGACAAAGTCACGCCCTCGGCCAGATTCCCCCAGACGGAAATATACGAGGATGTGAAGACCAGGGGCCTCGTGGGCGCCGGCAAGGGACGCCGGCACATCTTCACGCAGTTTCCCGCGGGCAGGGGACTGGGATGCGTCATCGTCGGCACCCATGGCGGCAGCCTGGCCGGTTCGCCCACCTATCTCGGGACGCTTCTTGTAACCTATCTTCTGCTCCACGGCGTCGCCATCCTCGCTTTCGGGTATTTTTCTCTCACCTATCTCATCATCCGGCCCGTGGAAAAGCTGAAATACCAGGCCGTGCGGCTGGGCGAAGGCAAGTTCAATATCGACGTGGAAAAGGAAGGGGCCAAGGAGATCCAGGACGCTTCAAGCGCCCTTGCCGCGGCAGCCTCGAGGCTGCAGAGCCAGAGGGATGAGCTGGTCGAAAAGATCGAGCAGCTCG
This sequence comes from Pseudomonadota bacterium, assembly GCA_043813155.1. Taxonomy (GTDB): domain Bacteria; phylum Myxococcota_A; class Polyangia; order DRWM01; family DRWM01; genus JBDRLK01. The sequence continues at coordinate 4,071 of JBDRLK010000158.1, forward strand.
AAATGGCGCGCATCGAAATCCTCAAGTCGCAGGAAACCATCCTGCGATCCCAGAAGCTGGCTTCCGTGGGCAGGCTGACGGCTGGCGTGGCGCACGAGATCGGAAATCCGCTTACCGCCATCACGGGCTTCATCGATGTTCTCAAGGACGAGAGCCTCGCGAAGGAGCAGAGGGAGGATTTCCTGGAGAGGATGAGAAAAGAGACCGAGCGGATGGGAAGGATCATCAAGGATCTTCTTACCTACGCCCGGGCGGACGGCCAGCAGATATCCCCGATGCAGGTGAAGGATATCATCGGGAACGTCTGCGACATCATGAAGCCGCAGATGCTTTTCAAGAAAATAAGGCTGGAGCTGAAGATAAAGGACGATGTTTCACCCGTCATGGCCAACAGCGACAGGCTGACGCAGGTCCTGGTCAACCTGCTGCTGAACGCCGCGGAAGCCATGGTCGGTGAGGGCGAGATAACGGTGGGGCTGGGCGAATCGGAGGACGGGAAGATGGTGGAGCTGGTCGTGGAGGACAACGGCCCCGGGATTTCCCCCGATGTGCTGGATGACGTGTTCGAGCCTTTTGTAACGACGAAACCGGAAGGCCAGGGAATCGGGCTCGGTCTTTCCGTGTGCCAGGGGATCATCAGAACGTACGGGGGCATCATCAGGGCCGAGAACCGGCCCGGGACAGGTGCGAGGTTTGTCGTGAGGATCCCGGCGGCAAGGGGGAAAAGGAAAAAAGGGAATGCATCGTAGTGCGGCGGGTTTTATAAATCGCGGGGGCGAATGGCGCTGCGGCCCCTGGCCCGCCTGCAGCCGATGGGAAAAAGTTATGGCTTTTAAAGTTCTATTCATCACCGCCCTTGCGGCTGCGGCCTGTTCAGCGAAAAAGCCGCCGGCTGTCCATGGGGCCCTGCCGGAGGACAAGGAAAGCGCTGCAACCCTCGCCGACCTGCCCGCTGATGCCGAAGAAGAAGCGGCGCCCGATCCGGTCAACAGGGTGGCGGTCGAGTTCCACGTCATGTCCCAGTGCCCCTTCGCCTCAAAAGCCCTGCAGGAGATCAAGACCGTTCTCGACGAGCTGGGGGAGCACGTTGATTTCAAGCTCCACTTTATCGCCACCCGCAACACCGACGGCTCGTTCAAGTCCCTGCACGGTCAGAGCGAGGTCGACGGCGACATCGTTCAGCTCTGTGCGGCCAAGGTTTACCCCGACGATCACCGGTACATGGACATCGTTGCCTGCATGGTAAAGGACTTTAAAAACATCCCGCATAACTGGGCGGCCTGCGCGAGCAAGAGCGGGCTCGACACGGCCGACATGGAAGGCTGCGTTTCCAGGGACGAGGGCAAGGCCCTCCTGGCCGCGTCGATCGAGAAGAGCAAGGAGGCCAGGGCCACGGGGAGCCCGACCATGTTCATCGGCGGAAATAAATATGGCGGCGACAGGTCGGCGCAGAGCTTCAAGCTGTCGATCTGCTGCGCCTTCGAGCCCGGGGAGGCGCCGGACGCCTGCGAGAGGGAAGGCCAGCCGGCCTGTCCCGAGGACGTCGAGGTAGAGCTGATCGTGCTGTCGGACAAGCGCAACGACGAGTGCGGGAAGAAGGCCGGGGACATGATCAGGACCTTCGAGGACAAGGTTCCCAATCTCGCCGTAACGCACCTGGATTACTCGGATCAAGAGGGCAAGGAGCTGTTCGTGGGGGCGGGGCTGGCTTACCTGCCGGCCTTGTTCTTTACAAAAAACGTGGAGAAGGTCGTGGGATCCTGGATGGCCAAAAATATGCAGCCTTTCGGGGACCTCCTGGTGCTAAAATCCTATTACACGTTCGACCCCACGAAGGAGATCTGCGACAACGGCGTGGACGACACGGGCGACGGCAAGGCCGACTGCGATGATGCGGACTGCAAGGGCAAGCTGATCTGCCGCAAGAAGAAGCCGGGACACCTGGCCATGTTCGCCATGAGCCAGTGCCCCTACGGCATCAAGGCGGAGGAGGCGCTCGGGCCGGTTCTGCAATATTTCAAAGACAAGCTGAAGTTTTCGATTCATTTCCTGGTTGAAATTCTGAGCGAGCAGGAATTCGCGGGCGCCACCGAGTGGAAGAAGAAAAGCTGCGTGAAGAAGAGCGACGGCCAATACTACTGCGCGCTGCACGGCCCCGGGGAGCTCGATGAGAACATCCGGCAGGCCTGCGCCATTAAGCACTTTGCGAAAGACCACAAGTACATGGACTACATCGCCTGCCGCAACGCGGACATCAAGGACCCCGACTGGGAGCAGTGCGCCGTCGCAAGCAAGGTCAAGCCCAAGAAGATCGAGAAATGCGCCGGCAGCCAGGAGGGGCTTGACCTGATCAAGGCGGACGCCGGGCTCGCCAAGGATCTCGGCTTCACGGGTTGTCCCACCTTTCTCATCAACAACAATGTCAAGGCCGATGTCTCGAGCCGGACGTTCGAGGGTTTCAAGCAGGCCGTCTGCGAGCACAACAAGGACATGACGGGATGCAAGTAGAGGCTTGTTTTTTCCTGCCTTTATGCTAACTTGAATACTGTTGTGAAGCACATGCCTGTTATAGCCCTGCTCCTGCTTTCAGGCTGCAGCCTGAACACGAGCGGCAGCATGGCTCCGAACGGCGGCGAGCCCGGAACGGACTCGGTCACAGACCACGGCCTTCTCGATCTTCCCGCGGACGGGCCGCCCGTGGACACGGGCCCGGACGACGGGCCCTGGGCGGACACGGAGTGCAGGCTCAACGCCGATTGCTCGGACGGCGACATCTGCAACGGGCTGGAAACCTGCGACCCGGTCTCGCACACGTGCATGGGCGGCGCGGCGCTGGCGGACGGGGCCGTGTGCGGCGAGTACCCGAGGATGATATGCCTGGGCGGAGCGTGCGGCGAGTCGGTTTGCGGCGACGGGTTCAGGGACGTGGGGCGCGGAGAGTTCTGCGACGACGGCAACGACGACCCCGGGGACGGCTGCGACGCCTGCCAGATCGCGTGCGGGTCGCACGAGGACTGCTCGGACGGGGACACGTGCAACGGCGAGGAGGCCTGCCGCTTCGAAACAGGCGAGTGCGTGAACGGCAGCCCGCAGGCCGACGGCACGGTGTGCGGGAGCGACCCGAGAAAAATCTGCATCTTTGGCGTGTGCCTGGTTTCGTCCTGCGGCGACGGCTTCGTGGACCGGGACAGCGGCGAGCAGTGCGAGGGGGACGCCTCCGAGGGCTGCGCATCTGTCTGCGGAACGGGCGGCACGCATTACTGCGAGTCCTGCTCCTGGGGCGTGTGCGTACCCTTCACGGAGACGTGCAACGGCGCGGATGACGACTGCAACGGTCTTTGCGACGACGGGTTCGAGTGCTGCGCCGGGGACGCGAACCCATGCACCACGCCCTGTGACTCGGATGGGACGAGGGGCTGCTCGCCGTCCTGTGCGTGGGCTTCGGGCTGCAGCCCGCCCGCGGAAACGTGCAACGGCATTGATGATGATTGCGACACGGTCTGTGACAACGGGTTTGCCTGCTGCGCCGGAACCTCCGGGACTTTCGAGTATGGACGGTGCAGCGGGACCTGCGCCTGCACCGGCTCCTGCGGCGCAACGGAGTGCAGCTTCGGCGCGCCGCCGGCCAATGACGACTGCGAGACCGCGATCGAGATCGCGTGCCCCGGCAGGGTGGAGGGCGACATGTGCCCTGCCACGAACAGGCGGGATCCCGTTTACTGCGCCGGCGGCTGCGTGGACAATGACTATGCCCACGACGTGGCCTACAGGCTGGACGTGCCCACGGGCGGCCGCCAGGTCACGCTGGAAACCGAAGGCTCGAATTTCGACACGATCCTGCACGTCAGGAAAAACGGCTGCCACTATACCAGGGAAGTGTTCTGCAATGATGACAGGAGCGGAACCGACAGCACTTCACGGATCGACAGCTGGTTCAGCAGCGGGACCTACACCATCATGATCGACAGCTGCGTCAGCGGGGGCACGGACGACGACCTGGGAAACATCTACGTCCTGAACTGCAGCATGGAGTAAAGGCGCATCCAATCAACACCGGCATTGTCGATCAGGTCCGGGCAATAGTCCATCGTGCTGCGGGCATATCAGAAAATAATTCATATTTATTGATTAATTCATCGAGTTTGATTAAATGGGGGAGTTGTGAAACGGGAAATCCTTATAACGGGGCCTGTTTTCCTGGCTTTTTTCGTGTTCGTTGCAGGGTGCAAGGTTCCGGCTTCCGCCGTGAGCTACAAGAACCGGGGCGCGATATTGTCCTCGGAAGGCTATTACCCGTCATCGCCCAAGGTGAACGAATCCCTTCTCAAGGGCGAGAAAATGATCATGGAAACGCAGCTGGAAGAGGGCGTCTGCTATGCCTTCCTCGCGGCCGTTGACAGCGCCGGGGCGGGCATGAAATTCAGCCTGCACTATTCAACAAAAAAGATCGACGGGAAATGCGACGGCGGCAGGCCTTTTTCAATAATCTACCATTGCGCGGAAAGGGACGGCAGCTACGAGTTGAAGATCAAGCTCAAAAAAGCCGGAGGCAGCGTGATGGTGGGCGTGTGGAAAAAGGGCGGCGGACCGTCCGCCGCGGGAGCCGGCGGGCAGGCGGGCACGTGCGCCGATCCGTACCTGCTCGAGCCCGGGCAGGAAATCAGGTCGAGCACCGCGGGGTTGATCCACGAGCTGCAGGGACCCTGCATCCAGGGAAAGGCGCCGGAAGCGATTTTCAAGGTGCAGATCGACGAACAGACGAGCTTCGTGGCGGAGCTCGAAACAGGATTTGACAGCGGGCTTTACCTGCTCGACAGGTGCGACAGGGAGGGAGAGGCCCTGGCCTGCAGCGATGATTTCGAGATGCGAAGCGGCTCGAGCAGGATCCAGGTTTCCCTTGACCCGGGAGTTTACTATCTTGTCGTGGATGGCTTCGGTGACATGAGCGGGGAATATACGCTCAAATCCAGTGTTATTGCCCGCATGAGCCCCGAGGCCATGTGCGGTGGAGCGCCTTCTCTCGAGCCGGGAAAGGTCGCAGAGGGAAGCACCGCCGGAAAGCCCGACACGTTCCACGGCTCCTGCGCCCAGGGAACCAGGGGGCCGGACATGGTGTACGCGGTCGAGATCGCCGAGACGTCACAGGTCCGTTTTCTTCTCGAAACGCCGAATCACGACGGGGCTCTTCACCTTCACAAGGATTGTCCCGGCTCCTCGCTGGAGCTGGGCTGCAACGATGATTTCGAAACCAACAAGAAATCCATGATCCAGGCACGCCTCGACCCCGGCAGGTACACGCTCGTCGTGGATGGCTTTGACGGAATGGCCTCGGGAGATTACACGCTGAGGATGGACGCGTTTTCCGATTCCACCCAAAGATCGGCCGACGACAAATGCGCCTCCGCTCCGGGCCTGGAGGGGATTTCGAAAAACAGCGACCAGACCGTCGAGATCAAGGGGAGCACGTTTTTTGCCGAAGACGACAGCCGGCCGACCTGCGCGCAGTCGCCGGGCGGCGCGGATATTTTCAGATCCTTTCATCTTCCGGCCGACTCCATCGTGTCCATAAGAACGAAGTCCGCGCAGTTCGCGGGCCTCGTTGTTTCACTCATGGAGGAGTGCGGCGGCAAAACACTGGCGTGCCAGCTCGACGGCGTCGAGACCATGCTGCCCGCCGGGGACTATGTGCTCGGCATCGACAGTCTCGGGGCGGACCAGATGGGCGATTTCGAGCTGGACATGAGGGTGCAGTCCCTTGCGGCGTTGAGCAAGGCCTGCAAGGGGGGGAGCGCGCTTACGAGCGGGAAGGTCGTCGTGGGCGTGACCAAGGGCAAGGGAAGCTTTACGGGCACCTGCGGTGGATTAGGCCATGGGCCGGAGAACGTGCATGTTTTAAAGATCAAGAAGAAAAGCAGCGTCAGGATTGAAGTGAATCCCGAAGGCTTTGACAGCGTCATTTATATGAGGAGGCAATGTGTGGAGAAATCCAGCGAGTTTGCCTGCAATGACGATGCCGGAAGCGTGGGGCAAAGCGTCCTGGAAACCACCCTGGAAAAGGGTACGTACTATGTGATCGTGGACGGCTGCGGGGTGAGCGACGCCGGTAGCTACAGTATTAAAGCGATCGTAAAATAGGAGGTGCCGGAGCTTGCATTTTACGTTGTATGAAATTTTTTCATAGCAGGAGGGGGTAAAATGCAGAATGCAAGCTCCGACCCCAAAGGAGAGAACAATGCGAAGAAGAAGCCATCAGTTAACATTTGTCGTAATGGTAGCGTTGCTGCTGCTGTGCTCGGGCAGGGCCGGGGCCGAAGGGGTCAAAATTGCCGTCGTCGATCTGTACAAGGTTGTTGCTGAAACCGAGGACGGAAAGAACGCCCGCAAGCTGCTGGAGTCGTATTTCGGAAAGAAACAGAAATTGCTGGACAAGAAGTCCGAGTCGCTGAAGCTGAAGATGGAAGACCTGAAGAAGAAGCAGAAAATCATGGACGGCGACGACTACCAGGAGGAAGTGGACGAGCTGCAGGCCGAGATCGTCGAGCTCCAGAACACTTACATGAAGTACCAGAAGCTGGTGGCGAAAAAGGAGCTTGCGCTCACCGAGCCCATCCTCGAGAAGCTCGAGAAGGTGCTGGAAAAGGTCGGCAAGAGCCAGGGTTACATGATGATCCTGCGCAAGGAAGCCGTGGCGTGGATCCCGGACGCGCAAGACGTTACGGACCATGTCATCAAGATCTACAACAAGGAGCCTGCCGCGGAATTCAAGCTTCCAAAGTCGAAGAAGGGCGAGGAATAGCAGGCCGCAACTCCTGCAGCATCATCGGGCCATCACAATGTGTCTCGCAATTCCGGGAAGAATACTCAGCATCACGGGCAACGAGGCCCGGGTCGATTTCATGGGCACGAAGAGGAGCGTGAGGCTTGACCTCGTGGACGCAAAGGTCGGGGATTACGTCATCGTTCACGCGGGCACGGCCATCGAGGTCCTGGACGAGGAGTCGGCAAAGGAAACGCTTAAGCTCTTTGAAGAGTTTCTCCAATGAGCCTTTCACGTCTCAAGAGCCCTGATGTCGCCCGCAGGCTGGCGGAAAAAATCAGGGCCGCCGCGGACAGCCTTCAAAGGGAAAAAATCAGGATCATGCACGTGTGCGGGACGCACGAGGACACGGTCTCGCGCTACGGCATCCGGGCTCTTCTTCCCGGCTGCATCGAGATCATCCCCGGCCCGGGCTGCCCCGTCTGCGTGACCACCTCACGGGAGATCGACGAGAGCCTCGATCTGGCCCGCCGCGCAGTGATAACAACCTTCGGGGACCTCTTGAAGGTGCCGGGCAGCCGGGGACAATCCCTCATGGACGAAAAGGCCGCGGGCGCGGACGTGAGGGTCGTTTATTCGATCTTCGACGCGCTTGCGATCGCGAGGGAGACGGACAGGGAAACGGTTTTCGTGGCCGTGGGCTTCGAGACAACGGCCCCTTCCACGGCATCGATATTCCGGGCCGGAAGCGTCCCGGAAAATTTTTCCGTCCTCATGTGCCACAGGCTCGTGCCGCCGGCCATGGAGCTTCTGCTGCGCGACAGGGACGCGGGCCTCGACGGGTTCATCAACCCGGGCCACGTGTCGGCGATCATAGGCACGAAGGCCTACGAAGCGCTCGGCGCGCGGTACGGGGTCCCGCAGGTCGTGGCGGGATTCGAGCCGTACGACGTGCTGCTTGCGATCCTGATGCTCCTCACGATGATAAGGAAGGGAGAGGGAAAAGTGCGCAACGAGTACACGAGGGTCGTCAGGCCCGAAGGCAACGTGAAGGCGCAGGAGCTCATGGCCGGGATATTCGAGCCGACCGACGTGGACTGGAGGGGCTTTCCCGTGATCGAGCGGTCCGGCCTGGCGCTGAAGGATGCGTATGCGCGTTATGATGCCCGGAAAAAATATGGCCTGGACGTAAAAAGCGCGCCGGAAATTTCAAAGGGGTGCATCTGCGGGAAGGTGCTCAAGGGAACGGCGTACCCGGACGCGTGCAGGCTGTTCGGAAAAGACTGCACGCCGCGCCATCCCGTGGGCGCATGCATGGTCTCCTCCGAGGGAAGCTGCGGCATCTGGTACCGCTGCGGGAAATTCTGACATGCACGAAATGTCGATAGCCGCCAGCATCCTTGACAGCGTTCTCGATCACGCAAAGAATCTCGAGCGCGTCGAAGAGGTTCACCTTTCCGTGGGCTGCCTCATGATGCTCAACGCGGAGCAGCTCAGGTTCGGCTTCGACATGCTGGCAAGGGGAACGATCGCCGAGGGGGCCAGGGTCAGGGTCGAGATAACGAAAGCGAAGCTTGCATGCGGGAATGGACATGAAACCGACATCGAGGTGAAGGAGCTCGTGATGGACCACCTGCTCCCGGCGCTGCGCTGCGGCGAGTGCGGGTCGCCGACCCGCATACTCGAGGGCAGGGACCTTATCCTGACGAGAATCGTAGGGGAGTAAAAACCATGCACATCATCGATGACAGGGTCAACATAACCGAGCAGGGCAGGAAGATCGCCGAGCGCAACCGAAAAATGTTCGACGGCCACGGCGTCACGGCCGTCAACGTGATGGGCGCCATCGGCTCGGGCAAGACCATCATGATCGAGAGGCTCGTGCAGGCCCTGGGACAAGACGTCCGCATCGCGGCGATCGCCGGGGACGTTGTGAGCGACATGGACGCCGGCAGGATCGCGAAGACCGGGATCAGCGCGATCGGCGTCAACACGGGCAGGGAGTGCCACCTGGACGCGCACATGATCGAGCACGCCGCGGAGAAGATCGATCTTCAGAATACGGACCTGCTGCTCGTCGAAAACGTCGGCAACCTCGTCTGCCCGGCCGACTTCGAGCTGGGGACGCATAAAAACGTGGTGGTCGTGAGCACGAGCGAGGGTGACGACATCGTGAAGAAGCACCCCATGATTTTCCTCATCAGCGACCTTTGCGTTATCAATAAGATCGACATCGCCGAGGCGGTCGGCGCGGACGCGGAAAAGATGGAGGCTGACGCGAAGACCATCAACCCGAACATCGAGGTGCTCAGGGTCAGCTTCAAGACAGGGAAAAACGTGCAGGAGCTTGCTGCGTGGATGAAAAGCCTGCTCTCGTGATCCCGAAGGCGGTTTACTTTGAAATCACAGCCGTCGACTGCGGGGACGAGTAGATTTCAGGAGGCGGAATGGGCGAAAAGATAAAAACTTCAGAGGGCGGCGGCGGGGAGGCCACGGGCCGCCTCCTGTCCGAGCATGTTTTCAAGTTTCTGAAGCCCGGCCGGACCGAGGGCGGGCTGGGGCTCGAAGCTGCGGACGACGGCGCCGTTATCCGGGTGGGCGGCCTCAATGTCGTGTTCACTACGGACTCGTACGTCGTGCAGCCGGTCTTTTTCCGGGGCGGGGACATAGGCAAGCTCGCTGTCACGGGAACGATCAACGACCTGGCCGTCATGGGAGGCCGCCCGATCGCCCTGTCCCTGGCCCTCGTGCTTTCGGAAGGCTTCGAAAAGCAGGACCTGGAGCGCATCATTCAGTCAGCGGGCAAGGCCTGCGAAGAGGTGGGCGCCGCGATCGTGACGGGCGACACGAAAGTGATAGACAGCCGCGAGCCGGGCATCATGATCAACACGTCGGGTATAGGCATTGCCGACAAGGTCATTTCGGACGCGGGCTCGGCCGCGGGGGACGCGATCCTCCTGAGCGGGGGGATAGGCGAGCACGGGGTCGCGGTCCTGTCCGAGCGCGAGGGCATTGCCTTCGACACGCAGATCGTATCGGACTGCCGGGAAGTGTGGACCCTTATAAGGGATCTACTGGAAAGCGGGGTCGAGATCCACGCGGCCAAGGACCCGACACGGGGGGGCATAGCTGCGGCCCTGAACGAGATGGCCGGAAAATCCAGGCTCGGCTTTGCGATCGACGAGCAGGCCGTGCCCCTGGCCGACGGCGTGAGGAGCGCCTGCGAGATGCTGGGCCTGGACCCGTTCGAGATCGCGAACGAGGGTAAGGTCATCGTGTGCGTAGCGCAGGAGCACGCGGAAAAGGCCATTGGAATCATGAAGGCCCGCGACGCGAAAGCGGGCATGATAGGCAGGGTCACTGAAGAGCATGGGGGCGAGGTGACCCTTGAGACCGTCATAGGCGGCAGGCGCGTTCTGCGCATGCCCCTTGGCGACCCCATACCCCGCGTCTGCTGATATTCGGGCAGGGGAGCCTTCAGGCTCCCGGATCAATGTTCCGGGCAGGGGAGCCTTCAGGCTCCCGGAAGTTTAACCGAAAGGAGACCATCATGGCAAAAGCAACGGCACGTCACATCCTGGTGGAAACGCAGCAGCAATGTGAGGACATTAAAAAGAAGATCGAGGCTGGAGCTGATTTCGTGGAATTGGCCCGGCAGCATTCCAAGTGCCCCTCCGGGCAGCGGGGAGGGGACCTTGGCGAGTTCACGCCCGGCCAGATGGTCAAGGAATTCGATACGGTCGTGTTCAGCGCCGAGCTTGGAAAAATCCACGGCCCGGTCCAGACGCAGTTCGGGTTTCATCTCATTGATATCACGAGCCGCAGCGAATAGGCGACATGAAAAATCATAAAAGCTTTGCCCCGGGCGTCGTCGTCCTGATTGCCCTTTGCGCTTTCGGCTGCATGCGCCAGCCCGTGGTCGTCAACATCCCTGCCATCGAAAGAACGCAGGCAGCCGAGCCGTCGGGCGGCTGCAGGCTCGAGGTCGAGGATTTCGAGGAAAACCTCGAGCCGTCAAAGCAGGTCGTGCTGTCGGCAAGCCAGGGTTTTACGTCCTCGTTTAAAAACAGCATCCTCGATTCCGGGGCCTGCAGCATCATCTACGACGATACGAAGCAGTATGTTTTCAATGGCAGCGTGGACCATGTCGAGCATCGCAGAAAGGCTCACCCTGCCTCCAAGGCCCTCGCGTGGGTTTCAGGCGTCCTCATACTGTCGGGCATCGTGGAAACGGGCGTGGGCGGGCATTACGATATCACGGGCCTGTGGGGCGCGGCCCTGGGGCAGATCGGGCTGGGCCTTGTGCTCCTGGGCCTGACCGCTGTTTTTCCGGACAGCATTGAGGTCGACATGAAGATCTCGGGCACGCTCCACGCGGCGGGCGGCAACAAGAAAATTTGGTCCGGAGCCTACGAGGGCCACGCAAAGGGGAAAACGAGGAGGAAGGAGGAGGACATCATCAGGCAGGCCATGGCCTCGCCCATCCGGGACATGCGCGACGACGCCATCGCCGCCATCCGCAAGGACATAGAAAGTAGTGCGGGGCTTTAGCCCCGCTATAATGGGGCGTTAGCCCCGCCGAAGCGGCCCTGAA